>NZ_BAABED010000002.1 GCF_039539965.1 Arthrobacter methylotrophus
GCAAAGGACGGCCAGGAACGCAAAGATCTCGAAGAACGTGAACGAATCGAGCCCCGGACCGCGTGGCAGACCGCGCAGGACCAGAATCGCAGGAGCCGCGGCGGCCAGCTGAAGCCCCTGCGCGCGTGTCGCGTCGTCGCCGAAGGTCTTCGCTATGGCTGCGACGGCGAACAGCGCGAGCACTCCGATCGAGAGGACCCACACAACGATCTGCCAACGGTCCGGCGCAACCGCTGTCGGTACAGGATCCAAAACGCGCCCATTTCAGGCCCCGTCCGAACAGCACGGTGGCGCCGATGGTGGGTGCCGCCGTCGTCCTCTTCCTGCGCGCAAGCGGGGCGACCGTGTCGCCGTAGTGGCGTAGGAACAGCTCTTCGAGCGACGGCGGTGCGATGAGCAGGCCTTTGACCCCGAGGGTGCCAAGAAGTGGCAGGACCTCGTGGACGCGATCGGAATCGGCGCCGAATTTGACGCGCCCGTCGGCCACGGTGAGGTCGTGGACCTGGGACAGTGTGTCGAGCGCGAGTGGGTGTCCACACTGTCCTGCGCGAACGAGATTTCCGTACGGGTGAGGTGGCGCAGTGCGTCGAGCGTGCCGCCGTCGTCGATCCGGCCGGCGCGGATGATGCTCACGCGGCCGGCGAGCTGCTCGACTTCGGAGAGGATATGGCTCGAGAGCAGCACGGTAGCGCCGTTCTCGTCCACGATCCGCCGGATCTCGCGAGTGAAAACAGCCTCCATGAGCGGGTCAAGGCCGCTCGTGGGCTCGTCGAGGAGATACAGCTCAGCATCCATGACGAGGGCGGCGATGAGCGCGACCTTCTGGCGGTTTCCCTTCGAATAGGCACGGCCCTTCTTGCTCGGATCGAAGTCGAAGAGTTCGCAGAGGTGATCCTTGCGCTCCTTGTAAGTGGCGTGGTCCACGGCGCCGTCGCGGAGTCGGGAAAGGAGGTCGATGGCCTCCCCGCCGGAAAGGTTGGGCCAGAGGCTCACGTCACCCGGAATGCTCGCCCACGCCGGTGGAGCTCGACGGCGTCCGCCCACGGATGCATGCCCAGAACCGTCGCGCTGCCCGACGACGCGCGGGCCAGCCCGAGAAGGATGCGCAGCGTGGTGGTCTTCCCGGCGCCGTTCGGCCCGAGGAAGCCGTGGATCTCACCTTTGTGGACCTCGAGGTCCAGGCCGTCGAGCGCTCTGACGCGCCCGAAGTTCTTGTGCAAGTCGACAGTGCGGATGACGGTGTCCATGCCGCAAACATACGCAGTTTTCACAAAGTTTTGAAATACCGAAAGACCCTTGTGTTCCTGTGCGGTTCGTGCGTAGGCCTTTTCGTGTGTTTGGGCATTCGCACCGCGACGGAACATGGATCCGGCACCGGTGGGATGCGGCGGCACCTAGTCTTTTCCAAGCCGATGAGATCCACGACGGGGTAGAAGCGCGCCGTCTGCACCGATTCAAGATTTATCAGAGCTTCGTCCTTGCTGCCGTAAGCCTCGCTTGTGACAATGACCGCCCCGTTGCCGTCCTTGATCCGAAACCTATAGAAACCCGCATTGTCCGTGTAAACCTCAATGCTGCCTTTCATTCTGGCGTCCTTTGCATTTTCACGCGGTCACACATCTCGTACACATTGCTCCTGGCCGGGTTTTTGGCTCCATTCCAAGACTGCTGTGCCGATATGAAAACGTGTAGTGCCGAAAGTCACCTTCTGATTCCATTCGTTCTGGTCAAGCCGCGGGTCAAGCAGCGCTGCGACCGGGACTTACGCCCCTACCCAGCCCTGCTCACCGGCGATCCAATGAAATGACTTCCTTCAGGAAATAGATCCGGGTTGCCCATTGAGGAAGCGAAAGGATTAATGAGATGACCAGCACCAGTTCATTCGTGATTGTGCTTGGCTTTGACGGTTCTACACATTCCCACAGGCACTGAAGTGGGCCTTGGACGAGGCCGGCCGGCGCAACGGCGAGCTCCGCCTGATCACGGCATGGAGCAAGCCGCCGATGTCTTGGTACCGGCCAGTACTGGAAACGGCCGCTGGTGAAATCGTGGCCGAGGATTCCCCCCGAACGAATCGCAGAGAGGTTGCAGGCCGACGCCCTGAAAGCTGCCGCTAGCGAGGGCATAGCGGCAACCGGCAGGCCGTTCACGCTGATTCAGCGGCGTCGGCCATACTGGACGCCGCTAAGGACGCGGATCTGGTCATCGTCGGGTCCGCGGGCACGGTGGATTTCCGGGCCTGCACCTGGGCTCGGTCTCGACCCAGGTCATTGACCACGCACCGTGTCCGGTTCTCGTCGTCCGTTGAGCCCATGAAGCAGCGGGATCCGGACAGGATGGTGATCGTGGTGCACGAATTCCGGGACCCTTCTTTGTTCCCTGTAGCGAAGAAGACTGCTCGTTGGGGCGGGTTGGTTAGGGGTCCCGCCGGGTCCAGGATAGTGCCCAGAGCGTGGTGCCAACGATGACGAATCCGATGAGGAGGGGCAGGGCTTGTAGTGGGTCCAGGGGATTAGGGATGGATGTCGGGTCGTAGAGGGCTGTGGCTGCGTTGATGGGGAGGAAGGGGGCGAGGCCGCGCGCCCATTCCCAGGGCGAGAGTGCAACGAGGCCGGGGCAGGACGAGGATCAGTACGAGGCTGCCGCGATGGAGAACGCGGTGCTTCGCAGGATCCCTCCGATGCACAGTGAGATCAGTGAGATCAGTGTCATCGCGGTGGCGGCGGAGGCCGCGGTTACCAGTATTTCTGTTGCCAATGCCGCTGGTTCCGGGAGTGGTCCGTTTCCGGAAAGCATGGCTGTTGCCAAGAGCGCGGACAGGCTACGCCGGCGAAACCTATAACCCAGACGACGACCGCCAGTGCCGTGATTTTGGCGCCTATGACCCGCAGGCGCGGGGGACGACGGTGAGGGTTGATCCGATTTGCCCGGTCGCGTATTCATTGCTGATGCACAACACGGCGACGATCACAGTTAGGAGGATGCCGAAAATGACCGTGAATGTGTAGGACCTTGCCAGCAGTTCCAAGTTGGTTGTGGCGTCGGAACCCATTACTTCTGCTTTGGAGGGTGCACTGATGAGGGTCTCAAGAGCAGACTGACCGGAATGCAGGCCAGCAGAGTGACGAGGATTGAGCGGACAGAGAGCAGTTTGAGAAGTTCGGAACGGACGCAGCCAATGAAAGTGATCCGGTGGCTTCGAAGGGCGTCGTTCACGGGGGCGCCCGTGGTGGTGTGCTGGTCATCGGTGGCCTTTCGTCGGGTTGATGGCGCTAAACGTGGCTTCTTCGGCGACGAGTTGTTCGTATGCGTCTTCCAGGGAGCGGTCGATGGATCGTAGTTCGTGCAGCGCGATCCCGGCGCTTGCTGCGATGTCCCCAACAGTGGCTCTTTCCAACCCCAGAACCTGGAGTCGGCCGTTGTCTGTTTGCTGGATTCTCGCGCCGGCGTCTCGGAGCTGAACTGAGAGAGCGTCCGGTTGCGGGCTGCTGACCAGCACCGTGGCTTCGTGCTGCCGCCTACGATCGATGTCAGCGATAGCGCCATCTGCAGGACTTGGCCTTTGCCCATGACGATGATCCGGTCGGCTGTGCGTTCCATCTCGCTCATCAGGTGCGAGGATACAAGGACTGTGCGGCCTTCGTCGGCCAGTTGGCGCAGGAAGGAACGGATCCAGTTGATACGTCCAGATCAAGTCCATTGATGGGTTCATCGAGTATCAGCACGCGTGGATCGCCGAGCAACGCCCCGGCAGTCCGAGGCGTTGCTTCATGCCCAAGGAGTATTTCCTTACGGGCATGTTGGCTGCCGTGGCAAGACCGGTCAGTTCCGTACTTCATCGACCCGGGCAGCCTTAATCCTTGGGTCAGGGCGATAGCCCGGATATGGTTCCTTGCAGACCGTGCCGGATGAACCCAACCTGCATCAAGAAGCGCGCCGACTTCCCCCAGCGGTGCGGACGTAGAAGCAAAAGAGGCCCGTTCACCCACGCTTTCCGGACGTCGGGGTGACAAGCCCGAGGATCATTTTCATGATGGTTGATTTTCCTGCCCCGTTGGGGCCAACAACCCTGTCACCATGCCCGGATGAACCGTAAGGTAACATCATTGACGATGGCTGATTGCCGTAGGACTTCGACAAACCTTCAATTTTGATCATTCCCCAAGCCTACGAAGCCGGGAACACGCACTGTTTGATCTTTAGAACTACATTCGGACCCCAAGGACTCAGACCACGGTATGACTTCCTGCCAGAATCGGGGTCGCTGCAGAAACGGAAGAAATCGTACGTTAGTGGTGTCTGGTCCTTGGGGGCTGACAGCTTTAGTCCACTTATCGGTCCATGCAGGGTCTACCCTGACCGGCCCTTGACCGGCCCCTGATTTGTCCCTGAGTGAGGTCTTTTTCGCGCTTCCTGTGCTGGTGTTGAACATAGGATTCGAGGCATGAATGGTCATCTTGCTTATGCACAGATTCTGTCCGGTGCCAATCTTGTGAAAACCTATGGGAGCAGTTACGCGCTGGCCGGGAGTGGATGTCGCTATCGCGGCGGGCGAATCCGTGGCGATCATGGGTCCTTCCGGTTCGGGAAAGACGACCCTGCTCCATTGTCTTGCGGGATCATCGTGCCGGATGCGGGGGTGGTTGAGACGCGCGCGTAGTGAGATCTCTCTCAACAACAAAGCGATCGCGAGCAGGTGCAGGACCGCGTTGGTGGGACCCGCCGAAGGCCATCGTGACGGCGATGGCGTTCTCGAACGCCTTCTTGGTCATGATGTCCCTGGCGGTGATGCCGAGGCGGAGCAGGTTGACCACTGCCTCGCCGGACCTGCGGGCAAAATCATCACGACGGCGGTCTGCCGAGGGCGGGGCTGCAGAGCCGGCAGGGACATGCCGAGCGCTTCGCCGATGCACGCCATGGTGTGGCCGTGTACATGCCGCCGCAGGCACCCTCGCCCGGGCAAATGGCGCGTTCGATGCGGTCCAGGTCGCCCCTGCTCATCTTGCCGGCGGCGCACGCACCCACGGCTTCGAAGGCGTCAATGAGGGTGACTTCCTTCTCTGAGCCGTCCTCGAGCTTGACCCATCCGGGCATGATGGAACCGGCGTACAGGAAGACACTGGCCAGGTCCAAGGCGGGCGGCAGCCATGAGCATGCCCGGAAGGGACTTGTCGCAACCGGCCAGCAAAACGGAGCCGTCGATGCGTTCGGCCTGCATGACGGTCTCGACGGAGTCGGCAATGACTTCGCGCGAAACCAGGGAGAAGTGCATGCCCTCGTGTCCATGGAAATGCCGTCCGACACGGAAATAGTGCCGAACTGCATCGGAAACCCGCCGCCGGCGTGAACGCCTTCCTTGGCGCCCTGGGCGAGGCGGTTCAGCGAGAGGTTGCACGGCGTAATTTCGTTCCACGAACTCGCGACACCGATCTGGGGCTTGGCGAAGTCAGCATCGCCCATGCCTACGGCCCGGAACATGCCTCGCGCGGGAGCGGCATGAATGCCATCCGTTACCACCCGGCTACGTGGCTTGATGTCCGGCTGGCTGTCTGACGCAATGGGGGGTGTGCTCACTCATGGGCACGAGTCTATGACTCTTGAGTTGTGGCCACGAGCACGGCGGGCGGGTGGAGGCAAATTCAGTGCTAATTCATGCAATATTTCATGCAAATAGTGGACAGGCATCCCAATGCATGAAATCTGCCGGGACGCCTCGAATCGATAGGCCGTGCTAGACAGCCCCGTGGCGCGGACGTAACGTCAAATCACGACACCTGTGCCACTCGAACAGAAGGGCTCCTCCCATGGATTGGTTGATATGGGTTATCGTCATTGTGTTGATCGTCGCGGTTGTCTGGTGGCTCTTGAGCCGCAACAGCGCGAAGTCTTCTTCGAGCGGCGTGGCAGGGTCCGCGCCGTCGCAAGCCGCCTCGTCACCAACCGCCGGACAAGACTTGGCCGAGGAACGCACGGCGGCACCAGAGCCCGAAACCGTGCCGGCGTCCGAATCGAAACTCGCCACCGAACCCGCATCTGAACCGGGCGACTCTGAACCGGGCGACGTCGACGACTGGGAGCGCCCTGTCCCACCCCCACGCATCCGGGATGGACACCCCGCCAGAGTCACCAGCTGCCGGAAGCGTTCCGGGGAGCCGTTTTCGACGAGCCCACGCTTGCAGAGCCCGTGCTGTCCGAGGAAGAAGCCCCCGAACAAGGCGCTCCCGAACCGGAACCCGAAGGCGGCGTGACAGCCGACGACGTCACGCCGGCCGATGCCGGACCTTCCGGTCCCGCCGCCCCAGCGAGTCACCTGGCGCCGGGCACCGGATCGGAAACACCTCAACCAGCCCACCCCGGGCAGCTGGCAGATAGCGCCGAATGGGAAGTCACATGGAGCGAAGGCGGCGCCCAGGGAGGTGCCGGCGCTCCGAGCCACCACCACGAGGTACACGGACCCGCATGCACCAACGCTTCCAGGTGCGGAATCCGCGCGGCGGAAACTGTCGACGCTGCTCCGGAATCCACTGACGCGGTTCTGCTGGGCGGGCATCTTGCCGCCGAGCAGCCGTTATGGTGAGGGCTCGGCTGCTGCCGCTGCGGATGGAAGCGGACCTGATGGCTATGCCGTCAAGGGAAACGCCGACACCATGACCTACCACGATGAAGACAGTCCGTCCTACGACGAGGTCAAGGCCGAGGTCTGGTTTGTTTCGAGTGCCCACGCCGAAGCAGCCGGTTTCCGGCCGCCGCGGAGGAATCGGCGATAATCGGAGCTACGGCGGTCGGCGAGTTTCCCGGCGTCGTGCCCGCAGGTGAAGGTGGCCTGCGGGGCCGCGGACGGGCGGTTGAGCCTCGGCACGCCCGACGTCACCTTCTCCGGCTTTCCCAAAGCCCCAACCCACGACGGCGGTCGCTTCCGCTTCGGTCCCGACGGTTTCCTCTACGTCTTCTTATACGTCGGCACAGGAGATTCACAGCGCCCGGGGGCAGGCTCAGGACCGCATTGCGCTTGGCGGAAAGTTCCTGCGGCTTGCCCCCGGTGGAAAACCCGTGCCAGTGGTCCGGCCGTCGACGGCGGATTTCTCACCGAGCAGCATGGAGCCGGGCGGCACCCTGCGGGTCCCGAGCAACAACCAAACCCTGATTTCGCGCTACTCCTGAAGCCTCCCCGCCAAGGGCGGCCGAGGGGCTCAGTTCGATTTCACACTTCGGCAAGTGTCGTGTAGAGTTACATGTCGTTGCGGAGATCAACGAGGGAAGAAAGCCTTCAGCTGATTGAAATCAACAGATGCACCTCTAGCTCAATTGGCAGAGCAATTGACTCTTAATCAATGGGTTCCGGGTTCAAGTCCCGGGGGGTGCACCAAAGGGAAGGACCCTTGGGCGGCGCTAGCCGCCCAAGGGTTATTTCTTTGCGTCGTGAGCAACAAACAATTGCACCTCTAGCTCAATTGGCAGAGCAATTGACTCTTAATCAATGGGTTCCGGGTTCAAGTCCCGGGGGGTGCACCAAAAGGAAGATCCCTGGACGGCGAAACGCCCTCCAGGGATCTTTGTCGTTCGGCCAGCTCCGCACCGGATGAACGAGCGAGCCAAAGCTCAGTCGGAGACTTCCCCGGGCGCCGCGACTGCGACAATGTCATGTACAAACGGCCGAGGAACCACTGTTTGCCAGCTCACGCACCAAAGCCTGGAGTTCCCGCCGCAGTTTGGCCGTATCCACCGGAACAGGCGCAAGCACTTCACCTTCCAATTGCGTGGCGAGCCGAGTGTACGCTCCCCCGCTTCGGTCAGGCTGACCACCTGGCTTCGACGGTCCGAGATGCTGCGCGTACGGCTGATATGGCCGTGGGTCTCCACCTGGTGAGCGTCTTGCCCATCGTCTGCGCCTGCACGCGAACAATCTGGGCGAGCATGGATTGGGTGGTGGGTCCCTTTACGGCAAGGACTTTCATGACAATGACTCCGGCGTGAGTCAGCCCCATACCGCGCAGTTTCTCGTTCCAAGCGTGCTCCACGAGCCGCGCCGCTGTGGACAGCAGGCGCCCGGTGGGCCACCGTTCCATATCAGGCATAAGGGTTAGTATATCGACCGCAATGAACAGCTTGCGCCCGGATTCAATTCGGGAAGCGGACAGCTCGTCATTATGCTGAGTGGGCGCGGACGAAAACGCAATAAGGAGCACATCTTGGCCGAACGACTTATTCCGGGTGATACCGCCCCCGATTTCACCCTGAAGGACCATCATGGCCACGAGGTCGCCCTGGCCTCTTATCGTGGCCGCAATACAGTCATCTACTTCTACCCGGCGGCATCCACCCCGGCATGTGCACAACAGGCTTGTGATTTCCGCGACTCCCTGGCAGTCCTGCAGGATGCCGGTTACGAGGTCCTTGGGTCTCTCCGGACCCGGTGAAGGATCTGGAAAAGTTCGCGGCCGAGGAATCACTGAGTTTCCCCTCCTGTCGGACGAAGGGCATCACGTGGCCGACGCGTATGCGGCGTGGGGCGAAAAGAAGAACTACGGCCGCACTTACCAAGGGCTGATCCGCTCAACCATCGTTGTCGACCCCGACGGCAAGGTGGCGGTGGCGCAGTACAACGTGCGGGCTACCGGCCATGTCGGAAAGCTCCTCAGGGACCTCAAGCTCAACAACAAGTAGTTCCCTCTGCGCGGCGTCGTTCCTGGCTGGGACAGCTTGGGGCTAACCGCGGGTACAATGGAGGCCGGTATATGGCCCGGAGCACGAAATCTGCTTCCAGGCCAACGCACCGACGCCTGCGCGAGTGGTGAAATTGGCAGACACGCAGGATTTAGGTTCCTGTGCCTTCGGGCGTGGGGGTTCAAGTCCCCCCTTGCGCACACAGGGAAGTGTCCCGGTCCTTGATCGGGGCACTTCCCGTTTTCAGCCAGGACCCAGGGCCCTGAACTAGACTGGCCCGCGGCCCGGCTGCCGAGGGCCCCAGCCCGTCCGACTGCCTTGAGGGGACAAGAGTGGTAAGCAGCAAGCTTCGCCGAGTTACGCTCCAAATCGGCGCAGGCCTTCTGGCCGTGGCTTTGGCCTCGTGCACAGCCAATCCAGGACCTGCTCCGTCAACATCGGCCGGAAGCGGCACCCAGGCGGAGCCGAGCAAGACCTTCAACTTCGGCACTCCGTCGATGCCCCTGGGACTCGACCCTGCCCTGACGAACGACTCGGAGTCGTATCGCGTCACCCGGCAAGTGATGGAAGGCCTTGTGGGAGTCGACGCCTCCACCGGCCAGCCAACTCCTCTGCTGGCCACAGCGTGGTCGCAAGGGAATGACGGACTCAGCTACGATTTCACGCTGCGGTCAAAGGTCACCTTCCAGGACGGAACCGCGTTTGATGCAGCCGCCGTGTGTAGTAACTTCAATCGTTGGTTCAACTTCCCGGCAACCCTTCGCCAGCAGGCACCAGGGATCCCCTTCAAGAGCGTCTTCAAGTCCTTCTCGGACGAACCATCGCTGTCAATCTTCAAGAACTGCAAGGTTGTCTCTGGCGACCACGTCCAAATCAACCTGAGCAAGCCCTTCACCGGCTTCCTTCAAGCCCTGACCCTGCCTGCTTTCGCCATGTCTTCCCCAAAAGCCTTGTCTGACGGCAATGCCAACGTCCTGGACAAAAAGCTGGGAGGACAGCCGGCGTCGTCCTATGCTTCCCACCCGGTGGGTACAGGTCCCTACGCCTTCTCTTCGTGGACCGCAGACCGGATCACACTCACTAGCTACAAGGGATACTGGGGAGACCGTGGAGAGATAGCCACGGTCAATTTCATTCCCTTCGATTATCCGCAGGCCCGCCTCCAAGCCCTGCTTGCCGGCACCATCGACGGATACGACCTCGTCACCGCCGGTACCTTCGATCAACTGGTCAGGAAGGGATGCAAATCGTCCAACGGGACCCGTTCTCTGTGATGTACCTCGGCATGAACGAGTCCGTGGCGCCCCTTCAGAACCTTGGCGTGCGCCAGGCCATAGAGATGGCCATCGACAAGGACACCATCATCCACAAGTTCTTCATCGACAACACCTCTCCGGCGTCTCAATTCGTCCCACCCAAGCTGAGCGGCTTCAACAACAACGCCCCGTCCTTGGGATATGACCCCGGCAAGGCGAAGGAGCTGCTCGCCAAATCCGGCTACAAAGGCGAGGAACTCAAGTTCTACTACCCGCTCAACGTCACCCGCGCCTACCTTCCCACTCCGGAGAAGATCTACGCGGAGATCAGTGCGGAGCTCACGGCCATCGGGCTGAACATCAAGCCAGTGCCTGTGAACTGGGATGACGGCTACCTCGAGAAGGTCCAATCCCCGGGGGACCATGCACTTCATTTGCTCGGCTGGAACGGCGCCTACTCGGACCCGGACAACTTCGTTGGCACCCTTTTCGGTGACAACAACGGCGAGTTCGGTTACAGCGATCCGCAGGTCTTTTCAAAAATCGACCGTGCACGGGGGCTCCCGACGGCTCGGACCGCAATTCGCAGTACCAGACCATCAACGCCCAGATCGCTGCCACCGTCCCGGCAGTCCCGATTGCCTTCCCCATTTCGGCTTTGGCCCTGTCCGACCGTGTTGAAAAGTACCCCGCGTCGCCTGTCTTAAACGAAGTTTTTACAAACGTTCGTCTGAAGTCTTGACGGCCCGCCGCAATTTCAGTTATGGGCCCACGCGGGGATATTCTGTGACAGCCAGTGCCGCCGCTATCGGAGATTGATCGTGACCTTCATTTCCAAGACACACCACGCTGACGTCGTCCTTATTGGGGGCGGGATCATGAGCGCCACCCTGGTGCGTTCATCAAGCAGCTCGAACCCAACTGGACCATCTCCCTCTTTGAGCGACTCGACGAAGCCGGCCTGGAAAGCTCCGGACCGTGGAACAACGCGGGAACCGGACACGCCGCGCTGTGTGAGCTTAATTACTCGCCTGCAGCAAAAGACGGCTCTGTTGACCCGTCCAAGGCCCTCCATATCAACGAGCAATTCCAGCTTTCCCGGCAGTTCTGGTCCCATCTGGTGGACAACAAGTTGATCGGCTCCCCAAGGGTTTCATCAACACCGTTCCACACATGAGCTTCGTCATCGGCGACAAGCACGCGGACTTCCTCAAGAACCGCTACGAGGCCCTCAAGCCCAACGCACTCTTCCGCAGCATGGAATACACGGAAGACCAAGCCAGATCGCCAAGTGGGCTCCACTGATCGTCAAGGGACGCGACGCCAAGCAGCGCGTTGCCGCCACCCGCGCAGCGGAAGGCACCGACGTCGACTTCGGCGCCTTGACCCGCGAACTGACCGGCTACCTCGCCGGCAACGGCGTTGAAGTCAACCATGGCCACAACGTCACCAATGTCCGCAAAGCGTCCGACGGCGGCTGGGACCTTTCCCTCAAGCACCCCGCCTCCGGCGAACATGGCCAGATCCACGCCAAGTTCGTCTTTGTCGGCGCCGGCGGCGGAGCGCTGCATCTGCTGCAGGCCTCGGGCATCCCGGAGAGCAAGGGCTACGGTGGTTTCCCCGTATCCGGGCAATTCTTCCGCTGCACCGACGAGGCAATCGCCCGCCAGCACAGCGCCAAGGTCTATGGCCAGGCTTCCGTGGGCGCCCCGCCCATGTCCGTGCCCCACCTGGACACCCGCTACGTTGCCGGCAAGCGTTCCCTGCTTTTTGGCCCGTACGCCGGTTTCTCCACCAACTTCCTGAAGACCAGCAGCTATTTGGACCTGCCGCTATCCATCCGCCCGGGCAACATCATCCCGATGTTGGCCGTGGCCAAGGACAACATGGACTTGACCGCTTACTTGATCAAGGAAGTGGCCAAGCGCCACGACGCCAAGGTGGAGTCCCTCCGCGAGTACTACCCCCAGGCCGACGGCGGCAACTGGGAACTGATCACCGCGGGCCAGCGCGTCCAGATCATCAAGAAGGACTCCAAGAAGGGCGGCGTGCTGCAGTTCGGCACGGAAGTCATCACGGCTCGCGACGGTTCCATCGGCGCACTGCTCGGCGCCTCCCCGGAGCCTCCACCGCCGTCCCCATCATGATCGAGATGCTTCAGCGGTCCTTCCCGAAGAATTTCAAGGGCTGGCAGTCCAAGCTCAAGGAAATGATGCCAGGGTACGGGGTCAGGCTGAACGAAAATCCGGAACTCGCCGCCGAGCTGGAAGCCAGTACTGCCCGTTCGCTGCAACTTGAGGCTGCGGACGCCGTTCAGCATTAGGAACCGTCCAGGCTACGGCCGGTTCGCGATACGAAACAGACCGTAGACCCCGGGAGAAAATGCGATGTTCCGTCTGGCAAAGCTTTCACTGGCGAACAGGGCGTTGATCGCGCTGATCACCGTTTTCGCTGCGGTGTTCGGCGTGATCACGATGTCCTCGCTCAAGCAGGAACTTATCCCTCGATCGAGTTCCCGCAGATTTCGGTGATCACGGCAATGCCGGGCGCGTCTCCGGAAGTTGTCGACAAGCAACTCAGCCGCCCCCTGGAAACGGCGTTGAACAGTGTCGAGGGCCTCGAATCGACCACGTCGACATCGCGGAACGGCGTCTCGCAGATCACTATGGTGTTCACCTACGGTTCGAACCTGGACCGGGCACGCAATCAAATCGATCGCGCCATCTCCAACGCCAAACGTGTCCTGCCGGCCGACGTCGAGCCGCAGTCCTTCGCGGGAAGCATCAGCGACTTCCCGATCGTGTACTTGGCCGTTTCGTCGGACAAGCCGCTGAGTGAGTTGAACACGGACTTGCAGCGGCTTAGTGTTCCCCGACTCCAAAAGCTCGACGGCGTGCGGAGCGCTGACGTGACCGGTGGCGCTACTCAGCACATCCTGATCCAACCCAATGTCCAGGCCATGGCCGCGAGCGGCGCCACGGTCCAGTCGCTGACGAATGCCCTGAAGAACAACGGGACGCTGGTCCCGGCTGGAACCATTGAGGACCAGGGCAAGACGCTTTCCCTTCAAATCGGCAGCCCGGTGGACTCCCTCGACGTCGTCAAGGGCTTGCCGCTCACCGGCGCGAAGGCCGGAACCACAATCAGCTCCGTTGCCGACGTGAGCATCCAGGACGACGCCGCAACCTCGATTACCCGGACCAACGGGAAGCCGACGCTGGCCCTGTCCGTCACGAAGAAGCCCGACGGCGATACCGTTGCCATTTCGCACGCCGTCAAGGATTCCATCGCCCAGATGGAGGCAGAACTCGGCGCCAATGCGCATTTCACTCCGGTATTCGACCAGGCGCCATACATCGAAAAGTCCATCAAGGACCTCACCACGGAGGGCCTTCTTGGACTCGGCTTCGCCGTGGCAGTCATCTTGGTGTTCCTCATGTCGGTGCGCTCCACGCTGGTGACAGCAGTATCGATTCCCTTGTCGCTGCTGATCACGTTCATCGGAATATCAGCGACCCACTACTCGCTCAACATCCTCACCCTCGGCGCTTTGACCATTGCGATAGGCCGGGTGGTGGACGACTCGATCGTCGTGATTGAGAACATCAAGCGGCACCTCAGTTACGGAGAGCACAAGCTCGCGGCGATCCTCAATTCCATCCGGGAAGTTGCCGGGGCCATCACGGCATCCACGCTGACCACGGTTGCCGTCTTCCTGCCGATCGCTTTTGTGGGCAACCTGGCGGGCGAATTGTTCCGGCCCTTTGCCTTGACGGTGACGATCGCTTTGCTGTCCTCGTTGCTCGTGTCCCTCACCATCGTCCGGTACTGGCCTACTGGTTCCTCAAGTCGCCGGCCGCCGGCGCTGCGGGAGCCGACGATTCCCGCACCGGCGATGCGGTTGCCGCCGCGCACGAAGCCGAGCAACGCAGCCGGCTGCAGCGCGGCTATTTGCCTATCCTTGCCAAAACCCAGAAACACCCGGTCATGACGATCGTCGCTGCGGTCCTTGTGTTAGGCGGAACAGCAGCTATGTCGCCATTGTTGGCCACTGACTTGTTGGGCGACTCCGGGCAGAACAGCATGACCGTGCGCCAGGTGCTACCGGCGGGCACCAGCCTCGAACAAACCAGCGCTGCCGCTGCGCAAGTGGAATCCGTCCTGCACGGGATCGATGGCATTAAGGACATCCAGGTAACCTCAGGCAACGCCCAGACCGGTTTCGCCGCACTCACCTCGAGCGGCGCATCCAACTCGACGTTCACAGTGGTGACTGACGACAAAGCTGACCAGCAAAAGCTGCAGGATACGGTGCGGTCCCGCCTCGCCGGTGCTTCGGCTGCAGGCAAGGTCACGGTGGGTGCCCAACAGGGTGGTTTGGGCACCTCATCCACGGTCGACATCACCATTAACGCGGCGAGCTCCGCGGATCTGAAGACCGCAAGCGATGCGGTAGTGAATGCCATGGACGGCGTCCCCGGGAGTTCGGAGGTAGCCACGAACCTGGATGCCAGCCAGTCCGTGGTCCAAGTAAAGGTTGACCGCGCCAAAGCCGTGGCAGCCGGACTGAACGAAGAGCAGGTCGCCGGTGTCTTGGCGTCCACGGTCAGTCCCGTCCCCGCGGGCACTGTCCGCATCGAGACGACGGACTTCCCCGTACAGATCGGCGAAGGCACGCATTTCAGCAGCATCGCCGATGTCAGGGCCATCAAGCTCCCGACGCCGGGAGGGCCGGTTCCGCTGTCCAGCATCGCTTCCGTGGATCAAGTTGACACACCAGTGTCCATCACCAGCAGCGACGGCCAGCGAAGCGCGAAGGTGACTGTCACGCCGTCGGGCTCCAACCTCGGTGCCGTCAGCACGGCAGTCACTGACCGGCTGAAAGCAGTCCAGCTCCCGGCAGGCGTCACCGCCGCCATCGGGGGTGCGACGACGCAGCAGGCGGACTCGTTCCAGCAGCTCGGCCTGGCGCTCCTGGCCGCCATCGCCATCGTCTACGTCATCATGGTGGCCGCGTTCAAGTCCCTCATCCAGCCACTCATCTTGTTGGTGTCCGTGCCTTTTGCGGCCACGGGCGCCATTGCCCTGCTCCTGGTGACCGGTGTGCCGCTCGGACTTCCTGCCCTGATCGGCATGCTGATGTTGGTGGGGATCGTGGTGACCAATGCGATTGTCCTGATCGACCTCATCAACCAGTACCGTAAACCACACGGTGGCACCCCTGGAATGAGCGTGGCCGAAGCTATCACCCATGGCGCCCGGCAGCGGCTGCGTCCCATCCTCATGACTGCGCTCGCAACCGTCTTCGCTTTGACGCCCATGGCTTTGGGCCTCACGGGGGGCGGCGGTTTCATTTCGCGGCCGCTGGCGATTGTGGTTATCGGCGGCCTTGTCTCCTCGACGGCGCTGACGCTGGTCCTGGTACCTGTCCTCTACAAGCTGGTCGAAGGCCGGCGGGAGAAGAAGGCGCTGCTCAAGGCACTCACGCAACGCCCCGACGTCGCTGGCCACGGCGATGCAGACCACGGTGTAGCAGGCCACGGCGATGCAGACCACTTGGACTGGACCACGGGAATGATCCCCCGCGTCACCGGGCGGCGGGCCGCCTCCGGCCCGCCGAGTAGGCCAACATACCGGGAACAAAATGGTGCCTTACCCCGTTGTAGGCAGTGATACATGCAAATGCATCTATTTTGGGATAGACTGTTGGCAGGGCCCGAACACCAACCGGGCAGGCAGAAAGGCACATCATGGAGATCGGCGTATTCAGCGTCAGCGACATCACCACTGACCCCACCACGGGCCACACCCCCACGGAGAACGAGCGCATCAAGGCCGCCGTGGCCATCGCCAAGAAGGTCGAAGAAATCGGCATGGATGTCTATGCGATAGGCGAGCACCACAACCGGCCCTTCTTCTCATCGTCCCCCACCACCACTCTGGCCTACATCGCGGCGCAGACTGAGCGCATCACGCTCTCCACGTCCACCACACTGATCACCACGAACGATCCCGTGAAGATTGCCGAAGACTTCGCCATGCTGCAGCACCTGGCGGATGGCCGCGTGGACCTCATCATGGGCCGCGGCAATACCGCACCGGTCTACCCCTGGTTCGGCAAGAACATCCAAGACGGGATCGAGCTCGCCGTCGAAAACTACTCCCTGCTGCGCCGGCTCTGGGATGAGGACACCGTCAACTGGAGCGGCAAGTACCGCACCCCGCTGCAGAATTTCACGTCCACGCCCCGCCCGCTCGACGGCGTGGCCCCCTTCGTCTGGCACGGATCCATCCGCAGCCCCCAGATCGCGGAACTCGCCGCGTACTATGGCGACGGCTTCTTCGCCAACAACATCTTCTGGCCCAAGGAGCATTACCAGCAGCTGATCGGCCTGTACCGCGAACGCTACGAGCACTATGGCCATGGCAAGGCAGACCAAGCGATTGTCGGACTCGGCGGACAATTCTTCATGCGCAAGAATTCCCAGGATGCCGTCAAGGAATTCCGTCCTTACTTCGACAATGCACCGGTCTACGGCCACGGACCCTCGCTCGAGGACTTCACCTCCCAGACGCCCCTCACGGTCGGCAGCCCGCAGGAAGTCATCGAAAAGACCTTGGCTTTCCGCGAGTACTTCGGCGATTACCAGCGCCAGCTGTTCCTGGTGGATCACGCCGGACTGCCGCTCAAGACCGTCCTGGAGCAACTGGACCTCTTCGGCGAAGAAGTCCTGCCGGTCCTGCGCAAGGAATTCGCTGATCGCAAGCCGGCCCACGTACCTGACGCCCCTACCCACGCCTCACGCGTGGCCGCGTCCGTGATCGCCTCGGCCAGTGAGGCGGTTGCCGAGGCTGCCAGTGACGCCGCAGGGCGGAAGCCGTGAGCACCAAGGCGCCCAGCTCCTCGTCAGTGCGCCTCGCCGCCGAAACCTGGGAGTCCTTGTTCCGCTCCCAGGTGGCGGTGATGCGCCGGCTTCAGGCCGGGAAAGCATTCAGGACGTTGCCCATCAAGGAATATGACGTCTTGTTCACCCTTTCCCGATGCCCCACGGGCAAACTGCGGCTGAACGAGATCAACGACCATGTCCTGCTCAGCCAATCCAGTCTGAGCCGGCTGGTTGACAGGCTGGAAAAGCGCGGCCTGGTGGAGCGCAGCATCGCCCCCGACGACGGTCGCGGAATCCTCCTCGGGCTGACTCCGGCCGGCCAGGAACTGCAGAAGGAGATCGGCCGGGAGCACATCCGCGATATTGCCGAGCTGGTAGCCCCTGCCCTGACGGTCGAGGAACAGCGTGAGCTTCTCGGCTGACGGAAAAGCTGCAAGCCTTCGTCGCTCGCAAATAGCCAAGGGAGGGCCGCGCTGCGGCTGGCCCGGGACTGCCGCAGCGCGGCTAGCGAAGGATGACGAGTTTTTCCGGATCCTCCTCCGGCAGCTCGTCGGCCACTACCGCAGTGACTTTCATGCTTTTCAATGACAAGCTGCCGCCCACCGTGGACAGGAACGCGGTGTCGGAGGAATCGCGCCCGGCCGTGATGCGGAGCATGGACTCCCTGGGGGCCAGTCCGGTGGGGTCGATCACGTACCATGTTCCGTCGAGGTGGGCTTCTGCCACGGCGTGGAAATCCATGGGACTCAGGCCCGGGGCGTACACTGCGGCAAGCCGCGCCGGGATGTCCTTGGAACGGAGCAGGGCAACAGCCAAGTGGGCAAAGTCGCGGCAAACTCCTTTGCGGTGCAGGAGCGTTTCCACGGCCCCATCGGTTCCGCGCGAGGAACCACTGACGTAGCGCAGCTCGCCGTGGACCCAGTTCCGGACCGCCTGCAACAGCTCTTCGCCGTGCACCCCTCCGAACTCAGCGTACGACGTCGGAAGGAGCCGATCAGACTCGGCATAGCGGCTGGGACGCACATAACGGATGAGTTCCATGCGTGAGGACTCGTCCGGAAGGCCAAGACCCTCCACCGAGGCGCGGTAGTCCACTGTGACCTCGCTGGGTTCGGCGAACTCCATGTAATGGAATCGCCCACCATGATGGTCTGTCAGCTCAGTGAGAGGGACTGCCGCACCTCGACCGTGACGTTCAATTCTTCAGTCAAAGATTCATAGCCTGGATTACTGGCCACGGCGATGGCCATCGCTACCTTGGTGTTCGCGACGGTCTTGAAAACGAGCTGGGCAGCAACGTTGCGTTCCATGGATCTCCGGAGTATTGCGGCTGGACAACCCGCTGAAGATGCGGGGTTGGCACCAGCGAGTGTATGTGTCAATCGTGGTTCTACGGATTGACCTTCAGAGACAGTAGCATCCGCTGGACGTTGGCAAATTCCGAGCTCTGGTCAACGTACTTGGCCGCCTGGTCCAAAGTGTCGAAGGACTTCGCCGGCGCAACCACTTCATCCGTGGCAAAAGCGTGCACAGCGGGCATGTCCCCAAAGTAGTAGTCTCCCTTTCTGCGGGTCCCACCACAAGGTTCCGCAGCTGGCAGGCCTGGCTATCGGTCCCGGCCACCAGATTGGTGATGCCGTACGAGCCGAAGAATTTATAGCCTTGGATCACCCGGAACACCACGCGCGGGGGAATCGTGGAATCACCGCCGGCATGGGGCAGGTCAATGGGCACGCTGCTGACCACCACGTAGGGCCGCTTGGCGGCTGGGCTGCAATCAGCCGGGCTCACTGAGGGCAGTCCGGTATGAAGGGTCGCCAGATACCCTCCCTTCGCGTCCTTGACCTCGATCTTCAAAGCGCCCGGCAGGGATCCGGCATCGGGTGTGACCGACTGCGCGATCCAGTCACTTGGCAGATCGAAGCTGACCTTCTTGGCCGGATCCGAGTACGTCTTCCAAACCGCGGCGGTTGCCCCCGGCGAAGCTGTAGCGCCATGCGGAGGGGCTGTCGGTGTGGGCACCCGACGGCGGAGCCGTACTGACGCCCGACGCGGCCGGGGCGCCCGGCGATGCGCTGTCGGACCCTGCCGTCCAGGCAGGTCCGCCCTTGCCCTCGGAACTGCAGCCAACCGCGGCAACGACGATGAGTGCGCCCAGGACGGCGGTTGAAACCTTCGACGGGATCCGTTTGGCTCTCATGCGCACCAGCCTAGCGGCGCAGAGCCGCTGCCCGTTCGTCCGGAACAGTGCTTCGAAAGGTGTTTCGCACGCGCAGAACTGCCGACGGCGTTGGGCCCGGCGTCCGCCCACGCCGTAGGACTAGGCTTGACGCATGGCTCCCGATCAGCTTGATGAGGACGAAGACAGTGTGGCGGGAATTTCCGCCCTGGACATCGCGGACTGGCGTTTGCGGACGTTTGCCTTGTACGACGACGTCCGGAAGATCGCTGGCGACGATCCCTTCCAGGCCCATGTCTATTGGCGCCAGGAACGGGACCGCATGTTCGGAACCCACCCGCGTCGGCATTGACTCCCGCCAGCAAGCAGGCTTTCTCGGGCCTCCGCACCGCGGACTATGATCCCCGGTTTCGCCGCTATGCGTCCCTGTCTCCGGAAGGCGCTGGCCAGGAGATGAACGTCCAGACCGGCACCGACGGCGTGGTGCCGTTTGTCCGTCTCGGCACCTTCGATCTCGACGAGCTTGGCTCGCTGGCCGTGTGGCGCCTCCGCAGCTACGGCGGCGGCATCTTCGTACCCTTCCGCGACGCGACGGCAGGCAAACCGGGAGGAAGCTACGGCGCCGGCCGGTACTTGTTGGACACCATCAAGGGTGCCTTCCACGGCCTTCGCGGATCTAGGCAACAGGAGTTCATCCTCGACTTCAACTTCGCCTACAACCCGTCGTGCGCGTATAACGAGGCCTGGGCCTGCCCTTTGGCCGGTCCGGCGAATCGACTGGCCGCAGGCGTCCCGGTAGGTGAGCTCTACCTGCCCGCCTAACCGAGGACGTAGGATGTCTTCATGACATCTTCACGTTCATGCCGGATCGCCCGCGTCCGCCCACTCTTCCCCGCTACGCCGAACGAACAATTCTTCGTAGCCAACGACGCCGTCGACTTCGCTTCCGAGGCTGGCAGAAACTGGACCGTGGTGGACAGTCCCTTCCCGGGCTCGCCGGCAAATGGCAGCAGCGCCGAGCGACCGGTTGGCACACTGGCGCCGAAGTCCCGGAGGATTCCTTCACATTCCTGGCCCCGTCCGTTCCCGCCAACGTCTTCGGCATGGCGCACAACACCGGTCAACCAGGCCGGGACCTGCCTGCGCAGGCATTCCACAAGGCAGCCACCAGTGTCATCGGACCGGGCGACGCCATCGAGCTCGCTTCCGACGTCGGCTACGTGGACCCCGAAGCGGAACTGACCGTCGTCGTCGGGCGCAAAGTCCGGGGGCTGACGCTTGACAACGCGCGCACCGCCATCCTTGGCTTCACGATCGGCAACGATGTCTCCGCGCGCGATCTGCAGCGGTCCGACGAACTCTGATCAGCGCGAAAAGCCAAGACACGTTTACTCCTGCTGGACCGTGGATCGTCACGGACCTCGACGACAGCGAGCTATCGATCAGCATCGTGCACAACGGCAGGGAATTACGGGCGGCCAGTTCTGCCGATCTCGGCTGGAAAGTGGACGAAATCCTTGTGTACCTCACCTCATTCATGACCTTGCACCCCGGCGACCTGATCCTCACAGGCTTCCCCGCGGAGTGCGCCCGGATCGAACCCGGAGACGTTGTGACGTGCCGCATTGAGGGCATCGGAGAGCTCAGCAACCCGTAAAGACAGCATCTTGGGAGTAGATCTCCAGCTTGATGTGAAATGGTTGAGCCATGGATTCTTCTGCCGCACCCAGAACCGAGCCGCGGCAGGAATCCCTCACCAGCCCGCCCGCCCGAAAGGGTCGCAAAGGCCTTCTGCGCTATCCGGTGGTCCGTCAGCTCATCCGTTTCACCGGCGTCGGACTCGTCTGCACCGCGACGTCACTGGCGCTGTACGCGCTGTTCCGGCCGTGGATGGGACCCCAGTTGGCCAACGCATCTGCACTAATCATCACTTCGCTCATGAACACGGCCCTGAACCGACGGTTGACCTTCAAGATCACCGGCAACTGGAAGAGAAACCCGTGACCATGTGAACGGGCTGATCGTGATCGCCGTCGCCCTGGTCATCACCGGCGGGAGCCTGGGCGTCCTGCACGCGTTGCGGCCCGAAGCCACCCTGAGCGAGGATCTCTGGACCACCACGCTGTCCGGATTCGTCGCGACGGGGGTGCGCTTCACCTTGCTGCGGCACTGGATCTTCCGCCGAGCCCGCCATGTCTGACCCGCTCCGTCCGTCCCACCCAAGTAGCTCGCAGTTGTTGTCGTTTTGAGGGCTCATAACGACAACAACTGCGAGCTAGTTGGGCCGGGCCGGAGTCAGCGGCGACCGAGGCCCTGGACGCTCCCGACGGCGGCGGCCACGGCTTCCGCGGCGCGCTCCAGTTCCGCTGGGGTCACCGTGGAATTGAAGCTGAAACGCACAGCAGTCTGGGCCACCTCGGGCTCGATTCCCAAAGCAAGCAGAACCGGCGACGGGGCATCGGATCCCGCGGCGCACGCCGATCCGCTCGAACAGACCACACCAAGCCGCTCAAGCTCCAGCAAAACGGACTCGCCACTTGTACCCGGGAAACAAAAGGACGCTATCGAAGGCAAGCGCTGCGAGGGATCGCCGGTTAGTACGGCACCGGGCACACTTTCAAGGACAGTACGAATGAAGGTATCCCGCAGCGCCGAGACACTCCCTGCGAGTTGGGCCTGTTCGGCATGCGCAAGCGTCAAGGCCGTCGCCAGCGCAACTGCACCCGCCACGTTTTCCGTTCCCGAACGCCTGCCCCGCTCCTGGCCGCCGCCGTGGACCAACGGCTCGAGCCGCAGCCTTCCCTTGGCATAGAGCACGCCGCTGCCCTTGGGCGCGCCGAGCTTATGACCCGAAATGCTCAAGGCGTCCACTCCCAGTTCCTTGACACCGATGGGCAGCCAGCCAGCAGCCTGGACGGCGTCCGTGTGGAACGACACGCCCTGTTCCGCGGCCACCTCCGCAAGCTGCCTTACCGGCTGGACCGTCCCGATCTCGTTGTTGGCATACAAAACGCTGACCAGTGCCGTCGCCGGACCCAGTGCAGCCCGAAGCGCCTCGGGCGTCACCACGCCACGCCGGTCCACAGGGACCACGTCCACCTCGAACCCATGGACGCGTTGCAGATAGAGCGCCGATTCCGCGACGGCGGGATGCTCGATGGCGCTGACAACAACGCGATTCAGAGCAGGATCCGCCGCACGTCTGGCGAGGGCGATTCCTTTCACCGCCAGATTGTCGGCCTCGGTACCGCCAGAGGTGAAAGTGATCTCCCCCGGCCGGCAGCCCAATGCCTTCGCTACCGCAGCGCGGGCCCCGGACAACGCGTTCGCAGCCGCTTCGCCGAGGCTGTGGTGGCTTGAGGGATTGCCGAACTCCCCCGTCAGAAACGGCCACATCGCTTCGAGGACTTCCCTGCGGACGGGTGTCGTCGCCGCGGCGTCGAGGAAGATCACGGCATCAGCCGAGACCCGAGGAGGGTGTGACGTCCAGCGTCACATCCAGGCCCAGATCCAGCGCGATAACACTGTGTGTGAGTCCGCCGATGGAAATGACATCAACTCCTGCAGCGGCGATCTCCGCCACCGTTTTGATATTGACGTTGCCACTCGCTTCGACGACGGCGCGCCCAGCCACTTGCTTCACGCCGGCACGGAGTTCCTCGAGGGAGAAATTGTCCAGCATGATGGTGTCTACCCCGGCCGCGAGCACCGGTTCGATCTGCTCGGCCCGGTCAACTTCCACCTCGAAATGCGTGGTGTGGCCCAGTTGGGCTTTGGCGGCCTTCAGCAGGGCCGTCAGCTTGGCCGAGTCCCCTCCGGTCATCACGGCCAAATGGTTGTCCTTGGCGAGAACCGCATCAGACAGGCTGTAGCGGTGGTTGGCTCCCCCGCCGCAACGTACGGCGTAGCGTTCAAGCACTCGCAGCCCCGGGGTAGTCTTCCGGTGTCGGTGATGCGGGCCTTTGTTCAAGCTATGGGCGGCTCGCATTCGTTTTTCATCCACACCGCGACCTCGGCCGACGCGGAGCGTGAGATCCGGGCCGGTAGCATCGTTGCCGTCGTGACCGTGCCGCGGGACTTCGATGCTGCGCTAAGTGCCGGAGCCCGGGTCGACATCCCGGTCGAGGTCAACAACCTCAACGTCGATTTCACCAACGACATCCGTCGGGCGGTCCCACTGTCGATAACGTCCTTCTACGCCGATGCGTTCCCCGAACAAGTCGTCGTGAAATGCGGTCGAGGCCGACGTCCAGGCCCAGGACACCGGCTACATTCCCTACCTCGCCGTGAGCATCGTCGTGGCTGGTTTGATGCTCGCATCAATCCTGCAGGCAGCGTCAATGCCGCGAGGGACTACGAGCTGGGAACCATTAAGGAGCTGGCACTGGCGCCGGTGAGCCGTCTTGCGATCGGGCTGGGCAAAATGCTCGGCTCGGCAGCCCTCACGGCCGCGTCGGCAGTCCTGGTGCTTGGAGTCGTGATTTTGCTGATCGGCGTGTGGCCGCTCCATCCATTGGAGGTGCTCGGATTCGGGCTGCTGATGATCGCAGCCTTCCTTGCCCTCGGCGTCCTCGCCGGAACGGTCGTTCGTCGACGCCAGCAAGCAATCCCGCTCTCCATTGCCTGCATCCTGCCGCTCTTCTTTTTGAGCGGGCCGTTCGGACCGGCGAACTGGCTGGGCGCCATTCCCGGCGCCATCGCCGCCGCATCGCCGCTCACCTATGCGATTGCCGCCTTCCAACATGCCTTCCACGGTTACCAGACCGCCACCCAGAACCTGGCCGTCGACACGATCGTGTTGGCCGGGTTCACGCTGGGAACGATCGCTCTCACGGCATTTGTGTTCGGGCGCCGGGGGTTCGCCCACTGATGGGAGGGCTCCGGGCGATGCTTGCCATCGCGGCGAAAGACATATTGACGTGGTCACGGACACCGTCGGCGATCGCGGTCAGCCTACTGCCGCCGATCGCCTTCTTGCTGATCATCTTCATCGTCGCCGGGGCAACCGGCCGCAACCCGGTGGCTGTGGTAGCCGAAGACAACGGGCCGCAGGCTCAGCGCCTTGTGTCAATCCTCGAAGACTCGGACGCGTTCCGCGTCCGGCCCGCGACCTCGGAGGAGCCTCGGGCCTGCTGGACACGCTCCAGGTCGCGGCTGTCATCACCATCCCCGCATCCTTCGACGACGACTACCGGATGCACCGGCCCGACCCGGTCCAGATCCGGATCAACAACCTCAACCTCGACTTCACCAACGACCTGCGCCGATCGCTGCCGGCCGCGATTACCCGCTTTTACTCCAGCCAGCCGGACAACCCGATCATGATCGGCGTAGCCGAGACGGACCTGAGGCCCCACGACGTCGGCTTGGTGCAATTTGAGCTGGTGCCCATCCTGGTGCTGCTCCTTACACTCATGGGGGTCGTCAACGGCGGGCTGGCCATCGCCCGGGAATTCGAAGACCTAACGATCAAAGCGTTGCTTCTCTCGCCGATCAGCCGCGGGACTCTGATCGCGGGCAAGATCCTTGCGTGCTGGGTAACCACCATGCTGGTGGCGGCAGTGGTACTGATTCTTTCGGCGATCTCGGGCTTTCTGCGACCAGCAGGTGGTACTGGCTGCCGGCGCTGGCGGCCACCGGGCTCATCGCACTAGCGGCGGCAGGTCTAGGCGCGGCACTGGGAGGCGCCTTGCGCCGATTCTCAGCGGTGTCGGCGTCGGGGATCAACGTCGCGATCTACCTGTTCTTCCTGAGCGGGGGAATCGGCGTCGCCGCTTTCTTGCCCGGATGGATCCAGACGATAGCGCACTTCACACCGACGTTCTACGGCGTGGATGCTCTGGAGGCCGCGATCTTCTACCAGTCGACCGACAACCTGGCGCGGGACCTGACCGTACTCCTGCTGACTGCCGCAGGCGGGCTAATTTTGGGAATCATGTCTCTTCGCCGGCGGCTGGTCGACGTCTGACCAGCCGCCGTGCAAACCGCCGCATTCGCCACGCACCTCATTGCGGACCTGGCGATCGCATAGGAGAACAAGGGTCGGATCGCCAAACAAGACGACGTCGGCATTAACACTTTCTGCAAAACGGCTGCGACCTTGCTCGGAGCTGCCGTGACCCTATATGCGAGGATCCTGGGCAAGAAAGTCGAAAAGACTTCACTCAGCACAGAAGCAGCTCACAGTAAATGGGGCGACCAGTTCCTGAACCGACCGCCCCATTTACTTCTACGTCGTCTTTCTCGTTCTCTTGGGATCCGCAACAGTAGGTGACGTGAGCGCCGCGGTTTCGGCGGTCGACGTGAGCGTCAGCGCTGTCAGGGAAGCGGCGACGGAGTGGTCCGGGTCTGTGTCCGGCACGCTGTGTGCCCGCAAGACCACGAGCGATTTGGCCCCG
>NZ_BAABED010000003.1:17500-20000 GCF_039539965.1 Arthrobacter methylotrophus
AAAAAAAAAAAAAAAAAAAAAAAAAAAAAAAAAAAAAACAAAAAAAAAAAAAAAAAAAAAAAAAAAAAAAAAAAAAAAAAAAAAAAAAAAAAAAAAAAAAAAAAAAAAAAAAAAAAAAAAAAAAAAAAAAAAAAAAAAAAAAACAAAAAAAAAAAAAATAAAAAAAAAAAAAAAAAAAAAAAAAAAAAAAAAAAAAAAAAAAAAAAAAAAAAAAAAAAAAAAAAAAAAAAAAAAAAAAAAAAAAAAAAAAAAAAAAAAAAAAAAAAAAAAAAAAAAAAAAAAAAAAAAAAAAAAAAAAAAAAAAAAAAAAAAAAAAAAAAAAAAAAAAAAAAAAAAAAAAAAAAAAAAAAAAAAAAACAAAAAAAAAAAAAAAAAAAAAAAAAAAAAAAAAAAAAAAAAAAAAAAAAAAAAAAAAAAAAAAAAAAAAAAAAAAAAAAAAAAAAAAAAAAAAAAAAAAAAAAAAAAAAAAAAAAAAAAAAAAAAAAAAAAAAAAAAAAAAAAAAAAAAAAAAAAAAAAAAAAAAAAAAAAAAAAAAAAAAAAAAAAAAAAAAAAAAAAAAAAAAAAAAAAAAAAAAAAAAAAAAAAAAAAAAAAAAAAAAAAAAAAAAAAAAAAAAAAAAAAAAAAAAAAAAAAAAAAAAAAAAAAAAAAAAAAAAAAAAAAAAAAAAAAAAAAAAAAAAAAAAAAAAAAAAAAAAAAAAAAAAAAAAAAAAAAAAAAAAAAAAAAAAAAAAAAAAAAAAAAAAAAAAAAAAAAAAAAAAAAAAAAAAAAAAAAAAAAAAAAAAAAAAAAAAAAAAAAAAAAAAAAAAAAAAAAAAAAAAAAAAAAAAAAAAAAAAAAAAAAAAAAAAAAAAAAAAAAAAAAAAAAAAAAAAAAAAAAAAAAAAAAAAAAAAAAAAAAAAATAAAAAAAAAAAAAAAAAAAAAAAAAAAAAAAAAAAAAAAAAAAAAAAAAAAAAAAAAAAAAAAAAAAAAAAAAAAAAAAAAAAAAAAAAAAAAAAAAAAAAAAAAAAAAAAAAAAAAAAAAAAAAAAAAAAAAAAAAAAAAAAAAAAAAAAAAAAAAAAAAAAAAAAAAAAAAAAAAAAAAAAAAAAAAAAAAAAAAAAAAAAAAAAAAAAAAAAAAAAAAAAAAAAAAAAACAAAAAAAAAAAAAAAAAAAAAAAAAAAAAAAAAAAAAAAAAAAAAAAAAAAAAAAAAAAAAAAAAAAAAAAAAAAAAAAAAAAAAAAAAAAAAAAAAAAAAAAAAAAAAAAAAAAAAAAAAAAAAAAAAAAAAAAAAAAAAAAAAAAAAAAAAAAAAAAAAAAAAAAAAAAAAAAAAAAAAAAAAAAAAAAAAAAAAAAAAAAAAAAAAAAAAAAAAAAAAAAAAAAAAAAAAAAAAAAAAAAAAAAAAAAAAAAAAAAAAAAAAAAAAAAAAAAAAAAAAAAAAAAAAAAAAAAAAAAAAAAAAAATAAAAAAAAAAAAAAAAAAAAAAAAAAAAAAAAAAAAAAAAAAAAAAAAAAAAAAAAAAAAAAAAAAAAAAAAAAAAAAAAAAAAAAAAAAAAAAAAAAAAAAAAAAAAAAAAAAAAAAAAAAAAAAAAAAAAAAAAAAAAAAAAAAAAAAAAAAAAAAAAAAAAAAAAAAAAAAAAAAAAAAAAAAAAAAAAAAAAAAAAAAAAAAAAAAAAAAAAAAAAAAAAAAAAAAAAAAAAAAAAAAAAAAAAAAAAAAAAAAAAAAAAAAAAAAAAAAAAAAAAAAAAAAAAAAAAAAAAAAAAAAAAAAAAAAAAAAAAAAAAAAAAAAATAAAAAAAAAAAAAAAAAAAAAAAAAAAAAAAAAAAAAAAAAAAAAAAAAAAAAAAAAAAAAAAAAAAAAAAAAATAAAAAAAAAAAAAAAAAAAAAAAAAAAAAAAAAAAAAAAAAAAAAAAAAAAAAAAAAAAAAAAAAAAAAAAAAAAAAAAAAAAAAAAAAAAAAAAAAAAAAAAAAAAAAAAAAAAAAAAAAAAAAAAAAAAAAAAAAAAAAAAAAAAAAAAAAAAAAAAAAAAAAAAAAAAAAAAAAAAAAAAAAAAAAAAAAAAAAAAAAAAAAAAAAAAAAAAAAAAAAAAAAAAAAAAAAAAAAAAAAAAAAAAAAAAAAAAAAAAAAAAAAAAAAAAAAACAAAAAAAAAAAAAAAAAAAAAAAAAAAAAAAAAAAAAAAAAAAAAAAAAAAAAAAAAAAAAAAAAAAAAAAAAAAAAAAAAAAAAAAAAAAAAAAAAAAAAAAAAAAAAAAAAAAAAAAAAAAAAAAAAAAAAAAAAAAAAAAAAAAAAAAAAAAAAAAAAAAAAAAAAAAAAAAAAAAAAAAAAAAAAAAAAAATAAAAAAAAAAAAAAAAAAAAAAAAAAAAAAAAAAAAAAAAAAAAAAAAAAAAAAAAAAAAAAAAAAAAAAAAAAAAAAAAAAAAAAAAAAAAAAAAAAAAAAAAAAAAAAAAAAAAAAAAAAAAAAAAAAAAAAAAAAAAAAAAAAAAAAAAAAAAAAAAAAAAAAAAAAAAAAAAAAAAAAAA
>NZ_BAABED010000003.1:22500-60000 GCF_039539965.1 Arthrobacter methylotrophus
AAAAAAAAAAAAAAAAAAAAAAAAAAAAAAAAAAAAAAAAAAAAAAAAAAAAAAAAAAAAAAAAAAAAAAAAAAAAAAAAAAAAAAAAAAAAAAAAAAAAAAAAAAAAAAAAAAAAAAAAAAAAAAAAAAAAAAAAAAAAAAAAAAAAAAAAAAAAAAAAAAAAAAAAAAAAAAAAAAAAAAAAAAAAAAAAAAAAAAAAAAAAAAAAAAAAAAAAAAAAAAAAAAAAAAAAAAAAAAAAAAAAAAAAAAAAAAAAAAAAAAAAAAAAAAAAAAAAAAAAAAAAAAAAAAAAAAAAAAAAAAAAAAAAAAAAAAAAAAAAAAAAAAAAAAAAAAAAAAAAAAAAAAAAAAAAAAAAAAAAAAAAAAAAAAAAAAAAAAAAAAAAAAAAAAAAAAAAAAAAAAAAAAAAAAAAAAAAAAAAAAAAAAAAAAAAAAAAAAAAAAAAAAAAAAAAAAAAAAAAAAAAAAAAAAAAAAAAAAAAAAAAAAAAAAAAAAAAAAAAAAAAAAAAAAAAAAAAAAAAAAAAAAAAAAAAAAAAAAAAAAAAAAAAAAAAAAAAAAAAAAAAAAAAAAAAAAAAAAAAAAAAAAAAAAAAAAAAAAAAAAAAAAAAAAAAAAAAAAAAAAAAAAAAAAAAAAAAAAAAAAAAAAAAAAAAAAAAAAAAAAAAAAAAAAAAAAAAAAAAAAAAAAAAAAAAAAAAAAAAAAAAAAAAAAAAAAAAAAAAAAAAAAAAAAAAAAAAAAAAAAAAAAAAAAAAAAAAAAAAAAAAAAAAAAAAAAAAAAAAAAAAAAAAAAAAAAAAAAAAAAAAAAAAAAAAAAAAAAAAAAAAAAAAAAAAAAAAAAAAAAAAAAAAAAAAAAAAAAAAAAAAAAAAAAAAAAAAAAAAAAAAAAAAAAAAAAAAAAAAAAAAAAAAAAAAAAAAAAAAAAAAAAAAAAAAAAAAAAAAAAAAAAAAAAAAAAAAAAAAAAAAAAAAAAAAAAAAAAAAAAAAAAAAAAAAAAAAAAAAAAAAAAAAAAAAAAAAAAAAAAAAAAAAAAAAAAAAAAAAAAAAAAAAAAAAAAAAAAAAAAAAAAAAAAAAAAAAAAAAAAAAAAAAAAAAAAAAAAAAAAAAAAAAAAAAAAAAAAAAAAAAAAAAAAAAAAAAAAAAAAAAAAAAAAAAAAAAAAAAAAAAAAAAAAAAAAAAAAAAAAAAAAAAAAAAAAAAAAAAAAAAAAAAAAAAAAAAAAAAAAAAAAAAAAAAAAAAAAAAAAAAAAAAAAAAAAAAAAAAAAAAAAAAAAAAAAAAAAAAAAAAAAAAAAAAAAAAAAAAAAAAAAAAAAAAAAAAAAAAAAAAAAAAAAAAAAAAAAAAAAAAAAAAAAAAAAAAAAAAAAAAAAAAAAAAAAAAAAAAAAAAAAAAAAAAAAAAAAAAAAAAAACAAAAAAAAAAAAAAAAAAAAAAAAAAAAAAAAAAAAAAAAAAAAAAAAAAAAAAAAAAAAAAAAAAAAAAAAAAAAAAAAAAAAAAAAAAAAAAAAAAAAAAAAAAAAAAAAAAAAAAAAAAAAAAAAAAAAAAAAAAAAAAAAAAAAAAAAAAAAAAAAAAAAAAAAAAAAAAAAAAAAAAAAAAAAAAAAAAAAAAAAAAAAAAAAAAAAAAAAAAAAAAAAAAAAAAAAAAAAAAAAAAAAAAAAAAAAAAAAAAAAAAAAAAAAAAAAAAAAAAAAAAAAAAAAAAAAAAAAAAAAAAAAAAAAAAAAAAAAAAAAAAAAAAAAAAAAAAAAAAAAAAAAAAAAAAAAAAAAAAAAAAAAAAAAAAAAAAAAAAAAAAAAAAAAAAAAAAAAAAAAAAAAAAAAAAAAAAAAAAAAAAAAAAAAAAAAAAAAAAAAAAAAAAAAAAAAAAAAAAAAAAAAAAAAAAAAAAAAAAAAAAAAAAAAAAAAAAAAAAAAAAAAAAAAAAAAAAAAAAAAAAAAAAAAAAAAAAAAAAAAAAAAAAAAAAAAAAAAAAAAAAAAAAAAAAAAAAAAAAAAAAAAAAAAAAAAAAAAAAAAAAAAAAAAAAAAAAAAAAAAAAAAAAAAAAAAAAAAAAAAAAAAAAAAAAAAAAAAAAAAAAAAAAAAAAAAAAAAAAAAAAAAAAAAAAAAAAAAAAAAAAAAAAAAAAAAAAAAAAAAAAAAAAAAAAAAAAAAAAAAAAAAAAAAAAAAAAAAAAAAAAAAAAAAAAAAAAAAAAAAAAAAAAAAAAAAAAAAAAAAAAAAAAAAAAAAAAAAAAAAAAAAAAAAAAAAAAAAAAAAAAAAAAAAAAAAAAAAAAAAAAAAAAAAAAAAAAAAAAAAAAAAAAAAAAAAAAAAAAAAAAAAAAAAAAAAAAAAAAAAAAAAAAAAAAAAAAAAAAAAAAAAAAAAAAAAAAAAAAAAAAAAAAAAAAAAAAACAAAAAAAAAAAAAAAAAAAAAAAAAAAAAAAAAAAAAAAAAAAAAAAAAAAAAAAAAAAAAAAAAAAAAAAAAAAAAAAAAAAAAAAAAAAAAAAAAAAAAAAAAAAAAAAAAAAAAAAAAAAAAAAAAAAAAAAAAAAAAAAAAAAAAAAAAAAAAAAAAAAAAAAAAAAAAAAAAAAAAAAAAAAAAAAAAAAAAAAAAAAAAAAAAAAAAAAAAAAAAAAAAAAAAAAAAAAAAAAAAAAAAAAAAAAAAAAAAAAAAAAAAAAAAAAAAAAAAAAAAAAAAAAAAAAAAAAAAAAAAAAAAAAAAAAAAAAAAAAAAAAAAAAAAAAAAAAAAAAAAAAAAAAAAAAAAAAAAAAAAAAAAAAAAAAAAAAAAAAAAAAAAAAAAAAAAAAAAAAAAAAAAAAAAAAAAAAAAAAAAAAAAAAAAAAAAAAAAAAAAAAAAAAAAAAAAAAAAAAAAAAAAAAAAAAAAAAAAAAAAAAAAAAAAAAAAAAAAAAAAAAAAAAAAAAAAAAAAAAAAAAAAAAAAAAAAAAAAAAAAAAAAAAAAAAAAAAAAAAAAAAAAAAAAAAAAAAAAAAAAAAAAAAAAAAAAAAAAAAAAAAAAAAAAAAAAAAAAAAAAAAAAAAAAAAAAAAAAAAAAAAAAAAAAAAAAAAAAAAAAAAAAAAAAAAAAAAAAAAAAAAAAAAAAAAAAAAAAAAAAAAAAAAAAAAAAAAAAAAAAAAAAAAAAAAAAAAAAAAAAAAAAAAAAAAAAAAAAAAAAAAAAAAAAAAAAAAAAAAAAAAAAAAAAAAAAAAAAAAAAAAAAAAAAAAAAAAAAAAAAAAAAAAAAAAAAAAAAAAAAAAAAAAAAAAAAAAAAAAAAAAAAAAAAAAAAAAAAAAAAAAAAAAAAAAAAAAAAAAAAAAAAAAAAAAAAAAAAAAAAAAAAAAAAAAAAAAAAAAAAAAAAAAAAAAAAAAAAAAAAAAAAAAAAAAAAAAAAAAAAAAAAAAAAAAAAAAAAAAAAAAAAAAAAAAAAAAAAAAAAAAAAAAAAAAAAAAAAAAAAAAAAAAAAAAAAAAAAAAAAAAAAAAAAAAAAAAAAAAAAAAAAAAAAAAAAAAAAAAAAAAAAAAAAAAAAAAAAAAAAAAAAAAAAAAAAAAAAAAAAAAAAAAAAAAAAAAAAAAAAAAAAAAAAAAAAAAAAAAAAAAAAAAAAAAAAAAAAAAAAAAAAAAAAAAAAAAAAAAAAAAAAAAAAAAAAAAAAAAAAAAAAAAAAAAAAAAAAAAAAAAAAAAAAAAAAAAAAAAAAAAAAAAAAAAAAAAAAAAAAAAAAAAAAAAAAAAAAAAAAAAAAAAAAAAAAAAAAAAAAAAAAAAAAAAAAAAAAAAAAAAAAAAAAAAAAAAAAAAAAAAAAAAAAAAAAAAAAAAAAAAAAAAAAAAAAAAAAAAAAAAAAAAAAAAAAAAAAAAAAAAAAAAAAAAAAAAAAAAAAAAAAAAAAAAAAAAAAAAAAAAAAAAAAAAAAAAAAAAAAAAAAAAAAAAAAAAAAAAAAAAAAAAAAAAAAAAAAAAAAAAAAAAAAAAAAAAAAAAAAAAAAAAAAAAAAAAAAAAAAAAAAAAAAAAAAAAAAAAAAAAAAAAAAAAAAAAAAAAAAAAAAAAAAAAAAAAAAAAAAAAAAAAAAAAAAAAAAAAAAAAAAAAAAAAAAAAAAAAAAAAAAAAAAAAAAAAAAAAAAAAAAAAAAAAAAAAAAAAAAAAAAAAAAAAAAAAAAAAAAAAAAAAAAAAAAAAAAAAAAAAAAAAAAAAAAAAAAAAAAAAAAAAAAAAAAAAAAAAAAAAAAAAAAAAAAAAAAAAAAAAAAAAAAAAAAAAAAAAAAAAAAAAAAAAAAAAAAAAAAAAAAAAAAAAAAAAAAAAAAAAAAAAAAAAAAAAAAAAAAAAAAAAAAAAAAAAAAAAAAAAAAAAAAAAAAAAAAAAAAAAAAAAAAAAAAAAAAAAAAAAAAAAAAAAAAAAAAAAAAAAAAAAAAAAAAAAAAAAAAAAAAAAAAAAAAAAAAAAAAAAAAAAAAAAAAAAAAAAAAAAAAAAAAAAAAAAAAAAAAAAAAAAAAAAAAAAAAAAAAAAAAAAAAAAAAAAAAAAAAAAAAAAAAAAAAAAAAAAAAAAAAAAAAAAAAAAAAAAAAAAAAAAAAAAAAAAAAAAAAAAAAAAAAAAAAAAAAAAAAAAAAAAAAAAAAAAAAAAAAAAAAAAAAAAAAAAAAAAAAAAAAAAAAAAAAAAAAAAAAAAAAAAAAAAAAAAAAAAAAAAAAAAAAAAAAAAAAAAAAAAAAAAAAAAAAAAAAAAAAAAAAAAAAAAAAAAAAAAAAAAAAAAAAAAAAAAAAAAAAAAAAAAAAAAAAAAAAAAAAAAAAAAAAAAAAAAAAAAAAAAAAAAAAAAAAAAAAAAAAAAAAATAAAAAAAAAAAAAAAAAAAAAAAAAAAAAAAAAAAAAAAAAAAAAAAAAAAAAAAAAAAAAAAAAAAAAAAAAAAAAAAAAAAAAAAAAAAAAAAAAAAAAAAAAAAAAAAAAAAAAAAAAAAAAAAAAAAAAAAAAAAAAAAAAAAAAAAAAAAAAAAAAAAAAAAAAAAAAAAAAAAAAAAAAAAAAAAAAAAAAAAAAAAAAAAAAAAAAAAAAAAAAAAAAAAAAAAAAAAAAAAAAAAAAAAAAAAAAAAAAAAAAAAAAAAAAAAAAAAAAAAAAAAAAAAAAAAAAAAAAAAAAAAAAAAAAAAAAAAAAAAAAAAAAAAAAAAAAAAAAAAAAAAAAAAAAAAAAAAAAAAAAAAAAAAAAAAAAAAAAAAAAAAAAAAAAAAAAAAAAAAAAAAAAAAAAAAAAAAAAAAAAAAAAAAAAAAAAAAAAAAAAAAAAAAAAAAAAAAAAAAAAAAAAAAAAAAAAAAAAAAAAAAAAAAAAAAAAAAAAAAAAAAAAAAAAAAAAAAAAAAAAAAAAAAAAAAAAAAAAAAAAAAAAAAAAAAAAAAAAAAAAAAAAAAAAAAAAAAAAAAAAAAAAAAAAAAAAAAAAAAAAAAAAAAAAAAAAAAAAAAAAAAAAAAAAAAAAAAAAAAAAAAAAAAAAAAAAAAAAAAAAAAAAAAAAAAAAAAAAAAAAAAAAAAAAAAAAAAAAAAAAAAAAAAAAAAAAAAAAAAAAAAAAAAAAAAAAAAAAAAAAAAAAAAAAAAAAAAAAAAAAAAAAAAAAAAAAAAAAAAAAAAAAAAAAAAAAAAAAAAAAAAAAAAAAAAAAAAAAAAAAAAAAAAAAAAAAAAAATAAAAAAAAAAAAAAAAAAAAAAAAAAAAAAAAAAAAAAAAAAAAAAAAAAAAAAAAAAAAAAAAAAAAAAAAAAAAAAAAAAAAAAAAAAAAAAAAAAAAAAAAAAAAAAAAAAAAAAAAAAAAAAAAAAAAAAAAAAAAAAAAAAAAAAAAAAAAAAAAAAAAAAAAAAAAAAAAAAAAAAAAAAAAAAAAAAAAAAAAAAAAAAAAAAAAAAAAAAAAAAAAAAAAAAAAAAAAAAAAAAAAAAAAAAAAAAAAAAAAAAAAAAAAAAAAAAAAAAAAAAAAAAAAAAAAAAAAAAAAAAAAAAAAAAAAAAAAAAAAAAAAAAAAAAAAAAAAAAAAAAAAAAAAAAAAAAAAAAAAAAAAAAAAAAAAAAAAAAAAAAAAAAAAAAAAAAAAAAAAAAAAAAAAAAAAAAAAAAAAAAAAAAAAAAAAAAAAAAAAAAAAAAAAAAAAAAAAAAAAAAAAAAAAAAAAAAAAAAAAAAAAAAAAAAAAAAAAAAAAAAAAAAAAAAAAAAAAAAAAAAAAAAAAAAAAAAAAAAAACAAAAAAAAAAAAAAAAAAAAAAAAAAAAAAAAAAAAAAAAAAAAAAAAAAAAAAAAAAAAAAAAAAAAAAAAAAAAAAAAAAAAAAAAAAAAAAAAAAAAAAAAAAAAAAAAAAAAAAAAAAAAAAAAAAAAAAAAAAAAAAAAAAAAAAAAAAAAAAAAAAAAAAAAAAAAAAAAAAAAAAAAAAAAAAAAAAAAAAAAAAAAAAAAAAAAAAAAAAAAAAAAAAAAAAAAAAAAAAAAAAAAAAAAAAAAAAAAAAAAAAAAAAAAAAAAAAAAAAAAAAAAAAAAAAAAAAAAAAAAAAAAAAAAAAAAAAAAAAAAAAAAAAAAAAAAAAAAAAAAAAAAAAAAAAAAAAAAAAAAAAAAAAAAAAAAAAAAAAAAAAAAAAAAAAAAAAAAAAAAAAAAAAAAAAAAAAAAAAAAAAAAAAAAAAAAAAAAAAAAAAAAAAAAAAAAAAAAAAAAAAAAAAAAAAAAAAAAAAAAAAAAAAAAAAAAAAAAAAAAAAAAAAAAAAAAAAAAAAAAAAAAAAAAAAAAAAAAAAAAAAAAAAAAAAAAAAAAAAAAAAAAAAAAAAAAAAAAAAAAAAAAAAAAAAAAAAAAAAAAAAAAAAAAAAAAAAAAAAAAAAAAAAAAAAAAAAAAAAAAAAAAAAAAAAAAAAAAAAAAAAAAAAAAAAAAAAAAAAAAAAAAAAAAAAAAAAAAAAAAAAAAAAAAAAAAAAAAAAAAAAAAAAAAAAAAAAAAAAAAAAAAAAAAAAAAAAAAAAAAAAAAAAAAAAAAAAAAAAAAAAAAAAAAAAAAAAAAAAAAAAAAAAAAAAAAAAAAAACAAAAAAAAAAAAAAAAAAAAAAAAAAAAAAAAAAAAAAAAAAAAAAAAAAAAAAAAAAAAAAAAAAAAAAAAAAAAAAAAAAAAAAAAAAAAAAAAAAAAAAAAAAAAAAAAAAAAAAAAAAAAAAAAAAAAAAAAAAAAAAAAAAAAAAAAAAAAAAAAAAAAAAAAAAAAAAAAAAAAAAAAAAAAAAAAAAAAAAAAAAAAAAAAAAAAAAAAAAAAAAAAAAAAAAAAAAAAAAAAAAAAAAAAAAAAAAAAAAAAAAAAAAAAAAAAAAAAAAAAAAAAAAAAAAAAAAAAAAAAAAAAAAAAAAAAAAAAAAAAAAAAAAAAAAAAAAAAAAAAAAAAAAAAAAAAAAAAAAAAAAAAAAAAAAAAAAAAAAAAAAAAAAAAAAAAAAAAAAAAAAAAAAAAAAAAAAAAAAAAAAAAAAAAAAAAAAAAAAAAAAAAAAAAAAAAAAAAAAAAAAAAAAAAAAAAAAAAAAAAAAAAAAAAAAAAAAAAAAAAAAAAAAAAAAAAAAAAAAAAAAAAAAAAAAAAAAAAAAAAAAAAAAAAAAAAAAAAAAAAAAAAAAAAAAAAAAAAAAAAAAAAAAAAAAAAAAAAAAAAAAAAAAAAAAAAAAAAAAAAAAAAAAAAAAAAAAAAAAAAAAAAAAAAAAAAAAAAAAAAAAAAAAAAAAAAAAAAAAAAAAAAAAAAAAAAAAAAAAAAAAAAAAAAAAAAAAAAAAAAAAAAAAAAAAAAAAAAAAAAAAAAAAAAAAAAAAAAAAAAAAAAAAAAAAAAAAAAAAAAAAAAAAAAAAAAAAAAAAAAAAAAAAAAAAAAAAAAAAAAAAAAAAAAAAAAAAAAAAAAAAAAAAAAAAAAAAAAAAAAAAAAAAAAAAAAAAAAAAAAAAAAAAAAAAAAAAAAAAAAAAAAAAAAAAAAAAAAAAAAAAAAAAAAAAAAAAAAAAAAAAAAAAAAAAAAAAAAAAAAAAAAAAAAAAAAAAAAAAAAAAAAAAAAAAAAAAAAAAAAAAAAAAAAAAAAAAAAAAAAAAAAAAAAAAAAAAAAAAAAAAAAAAAAAAAAAAAAAAAAAAAAAAAAAAAAAAAAAAAAAAAAAAAAAAAAAAAAAAAAAAAAAAAAAAAAAAAAAAAAAAAAAAAAAAAAAAAAAAAAAAAAAAAAAAAAAAAAAAAAAAAAAAAAAAAAAAAAAAAAAAAAAAAAAAAAAAAAAAAAAAAAAAAAAAAAAAAAAAAAAAAAAAAAAAAAAAAAAAAAAAAAAAAAAAAAAAAAAAAAAAAAAAAAAAAAAAAAAAAAAAAAAAAAAAAAAAAAAAAAAAAAAAAAAAAAAAAAAAAAAAAAAAAAAAAAAAAAAAAAAAAAAAAAAAAAAAAAAAAAAAAAAAAAAAAAAAAAAATAAAAAAAAAAAAAAAAAAAAAAAAAAAAAAAAAAAAAAAAAAAAAAAAAAAAAAAAAAAAAAAAAAAAAAAAAAAAAAAAAAAAAAAAAAAAAAAAAAAAAAAAAAAAAAAAAAAAAAAAAAAAAAAAAAAAAAAAAAAAAAAAAAAAAAAAAAAAAAAAAAAAAAAAAAAAAAAAAAAAAAAAAAAAAAAAAAAAAAAAAAAAAAAAAAAAAAAAAAAAAAAAAAAAAAAAAAAAAAAAAAAAAAAAAAAAAAAAAAAAAAAAAAAAAAAAAAAAAAAAAAAAAAAAAAAAAAAAAAAAAAAAAAAAAAAAAAAAAAAAAAAAAAAAAAAAAAAAAAAAAAAAAAAAAAAAAAAAAAAAAAAAAAAAAAAAAAAAAAAAAAAAAAAAAAAAAAAAAAAAAAAAAAAAAAAAAAAAAAAAAAAAAAAAAAAAAAAAAAAAAAAAAAAAAAAAAAAAAAAAAAAAAAAAAAAAAAAAAAAAAAAAAAAAAAAAAAAAAAAAAAAAAAAAAAAAAAAAAAAAAAAAAAAAAAAAAAAAAAAAAAAAAAAAAAAAAAAAAAAAAAAAAAAAAAAAAAAAAAAAAAAAAAAAAAAAAAAAAAAAAAAAAAAAAAAAAAAAAAAAAAAAAAAAAAAAAAAAAAAAAAAAAAAAAAAAAAAAAAAAAAAAAAAAAAAAAAAAAAAAAAAAAAAAAAAAAAAAAAAAAAAAAAAAAAAAAAAAAAAAAAAAAAAAAAAAAAAAAAAAAAAAAAAAAAAAAAAAAAAAAAAAAAAAAAAAAAAAAAAAAAAAAAAAAAAAAAAAAAAAAAAAAAAAAAAAAAAAAAAAAAAAAAAAAAAAAAAAAAAAAAAAAAAAAAAAAAAAAAAAAAAAAAAAAAAAAAAAAAAAAAAAAAAAAAAAAAAAAAAAAAAAAAAAAAAAAAAAAAAAAAAAAAAAAAAAAAAAAAAAAAAAAAAAAAAAAAAAAAAAAAAAAAAAAAAAAAAAAAAAAAAAAAAAAAAAAAAAAAAAAAAAAAAAAAAAAAAAAAAAAAAAAAAAAAAAAAAAAAAAAAAAAAAAAAAAAAAAAAAAAAAAAAAAAAAAAAAAAAAAAAAAAAAAAAAAAAAAAAAAAAAAAAAAAAAAAAAAAAAAAAAAAAAAAAAAAAAAAAAAAAAAAAAAAAAAAAAAAAAAAAAAAAAAAAAAAAAAAAAAAAAAAAAAAAAAAAAAAAAAAAAAAAAAAAAAAAAAAAAAAAAAAAAAAAAAAAAAAAAAAAAAAAAAAAAAAAAAAAAAAAAAAAAAAAAAAAAAAAAAAAAAAAAAAAAAAAAAAAAAAAAAAAAAAAAAAAAAAAAAAAAAAAAAAAAAAAAAAAAAAAAAAAAAAAAAAAAAAAAAAAAAAAAAAAAAAAAAAAAAAAAAAAAAAAAAAAAAAAAAAAAAAAAAAAAAAAAAAAAAAAAAAAAAAAAAAAAAAAAAAAAAAAAAAAAAAAAAAAAAAAAAAAAAAAAAAAAAAAAAAAAAAAAAAAAAAAAAAAAAAAAAAAAAAAAAAAAAAAAAAAAAAAAAAAAAAAAAAAAAAAAAAAAAAAAAAAAAAAAAAAAAAAAAAAAAAAAAAAAAAAAAAAAAAAAAAAAAAAAAAAAAAAAAAAAAAAAAAAAAAAAAAAAAAAAAAAAAAAAAAAAAAAAAAAAAAAAAAAAAAAAAAAAAAAAAAAAAAAAAAAAAAAAAAAAAAAAAAAAAAAAAAAAAAAAAAAAAAAAAAAAAAAAAAAAAAAAAAAAAAAAAAAAAAAAAAAAAAAAAAAAAAAAAAAAAAAAAAAAAAAAAAAAAAAAAAAAAAAAAAAAAAAAAAAAAAAAAAAAAAAAAAAAAAAAAAAAAAAAAAAAAAAAAAAAAAAAAAAAAAAAAAAAAAAAAAAAAAAAAAAAAAAAAAAAAAAAAAAAAAAAAAAAAAAAAAAAAAAAAAAAAAAAAAAAAAAAAAAAAAAAAAAAAAAAAAAAAAAAAAAAAAAAAAAAAAAAAAAAAAAAAAAAAAAAAAAAAAAAAAAAAAAAAAAAAAAAAAAAAAAAAAAAAAAAAAAAAAAAAAAAAAAAAAAAAAAAAAAAAAAAAAAAAAAAAAAAAAAAAAAAAAAAAAAAAAAAAAAAAAAAAAAAAAAAAAAAAAAAAAAAAAAAAAAAAAAAAAAAAAAAAAAAAAAAAAAAAAAAAAAAAAAAAAAAAAAAAAAAAAAAAAAAAAAAAAAAAAAAAAAAAAAAAAAAAAAAAAAAAAAAAAAAAAAAAAAAAAAAAAAAAAAAAAAAAAAAAAAAAAAAAAAAAAAAAAAAAAAAAAAAAAAAAAAAAAAAAAAAAAAAAAAAAAAAAAAAAAAAAAAAAAAAAAAAAAAAAAAAAAAAAAAAAAAAAAAAAAAAAAAAAAAAAAAAAAAAAAAAAAAAAAAAAAAAAAAAAAAAAAAAAAAAAAAAAAAAAAAAAAAAAAAAAAAAAAAAAAAAAAAAAAAAAAAAAAAAAAAAAAAAAAAAAAAAAAAAAAAAAAAAAAAAAAAAAAAAAAAAAAAAAAAAAAAAAAAAAAAAAAAAAAAAAAAAAAAAAAAAAAAAAAAAAAAAAAAAAAAAAAAAAAAAAAAAAAAAAAAAAAAAAAAAAAAAAAAAAAAAAAAAAAAAAAAAAAAAAAAAAAAAAAAAAAAAAAAAAAAAAAAAAAAAAAAAAAAAAAAAAAAAAAAAAAAAAAAAAAAAAAAAAAAAAAAAAAAAAAAAAAAAAAAAAAAAAAAAAAAAAAAAAAAAAAAAAAAAAAAAAAAAAAAAAAAAAAAAAAAAAAAAAAAAAAAAAAAAAAAAAAAAAAAAAAAAAAAAAAAAAAAAAAAAAAAAAAAAAAAAAAAAAAAAAAAAAAAAAAAAAAAAAAAAAAAAAAAAAAAAAAAAAAAAAAAAAAAAAAAAAAAAAAAAAAAAAAAAAAAAAAAAAAAAAAAAAAAAAAAAAAAAAAAAAAAAAAAAAAAAAAAAAAAAAAAAAAAAAAAAAAAAAAAAAAAAAAAAAAAAAAAAAAAAAAAAAAAAAAAAAAAAAAAAAAAAAAAAAAAAAAAAAAAAAAAAAAAAAAAAAAAAAAAAAAAAAAAAAAAAAAAAAAAAAAAAAAAAAAAAAAAAAAAAAAAAAAAAAAAAAAAAAAAAAAAAAAAAAAAAAAAAAAAAAAAAAAAAAAAAAAAAAAAAAAAAAAAAAAAAAAAAAAAAAAAAAAAAAAAAAAAAAAAAAAAAAAAAAAAAAAAAAAAAAAAAAAAAAAAAAAAAAAAAAAAAAAAAAAAAAAAAAAAAAAAAAAAAAAAAAAAAAAAAAAAAAAAAAAAAAAAAAAAAAAAAAAAAAAAAAAAAAAAAAAAAAAAAAAAAAAAAAAAAAAAAAAAAAAAAAAAAAAAAAAAAAAAAAAAAAAAAAAAAAAAAAAAAAAAAAAAAAAAAAAAAAAAAAAAAAAAAAAAAAAAAAAAAAAAAAAAAAAAAAAAAAAAAAAAAAAAAAAAAAAAAAAAAAAAAAAAAAAAAAAAAAAAAAAAAAAAAAAAAAAAAAAAAAAAAAAAAAAAAAAAAAAAAAAAAAAAAAAAAAAAAAAAAAAAAAAAAAAAAAAAAAAAAAAAAAAAAAAAAAAAAAAAAAAAAAAAAAAAAAAAAAAAAAAAAAAAAAAAAAAAAAAAAAAAAAAAAAAAAAAAAAAAAAAAAAAAAAAAAAAAAAAAAAAAAAAAAAAAAAAAAAAAAAAAAAAAAAAAAAAAAAAAAAAAAAAAAAAAAAAAAAAAAAAAAAAAAAAAAAAAAAAAAAAAAAAAAAAAAAAAAAAAAAAAAAAAAAAAAAAAAAAAAAAAAAAAAAAAAAAAAAAAAAAAAAAAAAAAAAAAAAAAAAAAAAAAAAAAAAAAAAAAAAAAAAAAAAAAAAAAAAAAAAAAAAAAAAAAAAAAAAAAAAAAAAAAAAAAAAAAAAAAAAAAAAAAAAAAAAAAAAAAAAAAAAAAAAAAAAAAAAAAAAAAAAAAAAAAAAAAAAAAAAAAAAAAAAAAAAAAAAAAAAAAAAAAAAAAAAAAAAAAAAAAAAAAAAAAAAAAAAAAAAAAAAAAAAAAAAAAAAAAAAAAAAAAAAAAAAAAAAAAAAAAAAAAAAAAAAAAAAAAAAAAAAAAAAAAAAAAAAAAAAAAAAAAAAAAAAAAAAAAAAAAAAAAAAAAAAAAAAAAAAAAAAAAAAAAAAAAAAAAAAAAAAAAAAAAAAAAAAAAAAAAAAAAAAAAAAAAAAAAAAAAAAAAAAAAAAAAAAAAAAAAAAAAAAAAAAAAAAAAAAAAAAAAAAAAAAAAAAAAAAAAAAAAAAAAAAAAAAAAAAAAAAAAAAAAAAAAAAAAAAAAAAAAAAAAAAAAAAAAAAAAAAAAAAAAAAAAAAAAAAAAAAAAAAAAAAAAAAAAAAAAAAAAAAAAAAAAAAAAAAAAAAAAAAAAAAAAAAAAAAAAAAAAAAAAAAAAAAAAAAAAAAAAAAAAAAAAAAAAAAAAAAAAAAAAAAAAAAAAAAAAAAAAAAAAAAAAAAAAAAAAAAAAAAAAAAAAAAAAAAAAAAAAAAAAAAAAAAAAAAAAAAAAAAAAAAAAAAAAAAAAAAAAAAAAAAAAAAAAAAAAAAAAAAAAAAAAAAAAAAAAAAAAAAAAAAAAAAAAAAAAAAAAAAAAAAAAAAAAAAAAAAAAAAAAAAAAAAAAAAAAAAAAAAAAAAAAAAAAAAAAAAAAAAAAAAAAAAAAAAAAAAAAAAAAAAAAAAAAAAAAAAAAAAAAAAAAAAAAAAAAAAAAAAAAAAAAAAAAAAAAAAAAAAAAAAAAAAAAAAAAAAAAAAAAAAAAAAAAAAAAAAAAAAAAAAAAAAAAAAAAAAAAAAAAAAAAAAAAAAAAAAAAAAAAAAAAAAAAAAAAAAAAAAAAAAAAAAAAAAAAAAAAAAAAAAAAAAAAAAAAAAAAAAAAAAAAAAAAAAAAAAAAAAAAAAAAAAAAAAAAAAAAAAAAAAAAAAAAAAAAAAAAAAAAAAAAAAAAAAAAAAAAAAAAAAAAAAAAAAAAAAAAAAAAAAAAAAAAAAAAAAAAAAAAAAAAAAAAAAAAAAAAAAAAAAAAAAAAAAAAAAAAAAAAAAAAAAAAAAAAAAAAAAAAAAAAAAAAAAAAAAAAAAAAAAAAAAAAAAAAAAAAAAAAAAAAAAAAAAAAAAAAAAAAAAAAAAAAAAAAAAAAAAAAAAAAAAAAAAAAAAAAAAAAAAAAAAAAAAAAAAAAAAAAAAAAAAAAAAAAAAAAAAAAAAAAAAAAAAAAAAAAAAAAAAAAAAAAAAAAAAAAAAAAAAAAAAAAAAAAAAAAAAAAAAAAAAAAAAAAAAAAAAAAAAAAAAAAAAAAAAAAAAAAAAAAAAAAAAAAAAAAAAAAAAAAAAAAAAAAAAAAAAAAAAAAAAAAAAAAAAAAAAAAAAAAAAAAAAAAAAAAAAAAAAAAAAAAAAAAAAAAAAAAAAAAAAAAAAAAAAAAAAAAAAAAAAAAAAAAAAAAAAAAAAAAAAAAAAAAAAAAAAAAAAAAAAAAAAAAAAAAAAAAAAAAAAAAAAAAAAAAAAAAAAAAAAAAAAAAAAAAAAAAAAAAAAAAAAAAAAAAAAAAAAAAAAAAAAAAAAAAAAAAAAAAAAAAAAAAAAAAAAAAAAAAAAAAAAAAAAAAAAAAAAAAAAAAAAAAAAAAAAAAAAAAAAAAAAAAAAAAAAAAAAAAAAAAAAAAAAAAAAAAAAAAAAAAAAAAAAAAAAAAAAAAAAAAAAAAAAAAAAAAAAAAAAAAAAAAAAAAAAAAAAAAAAAAAAAAAAAAAAAAAAAAAAAAAAAAAAAAAAAAAAAAAAAAAAAAAAAAAAAAAAAAAAAAAAAAAAAAAAAAAAAAAAAAAAAAAAAAAAAAAAAAAAAAAAAAAAAAAAAAAAAAAAAAAAAAAAAAAAAAAAAAAAAAAAAAAAAAAAAAAAAAAAAAAAAAAAAAAAAAAAAAAAAAAAAAAAAAAAAAAAAAAAAAAAAAAAAAAAAAAAAAAAAAAAAAAAAAAAAAAAAAAAAAAAAAAAAAAAAAAAAAAAAAAAAAAAAAAAAAAAAAAAAAAAAAAAAAAAAAAAAAAAAAAAAAAAAAAAAAAAAAAAAAAAAAAAAAAAAAAAAAAAAAAAAAAAAAAAAAAAAAAAAAAAAAAAAAAAAAAAAAAAAAAAAAAAAAAAAAAAAAAAAAAAAAAAAAAAAAAAAAAAAAAAAAAAAAAAAAAAAAAAAAAAAAAAAAAAAAAAAAAAAAAAAAAAAAAAAAAAAAAAAAAAAAAAAAAAAAAAAAAAAAAAAAAAAAAAAAAAAAAAAAAAAAAAAAAAAAAAAAAAAAAAAAAAAAAAAAAAAAAAAAAAAAAAAAAAAAAAAAAAAAAAAAAAAAAAAAAAAAAAAAAAAAAAAAAAAAAAAAAAAAAAAAAAAAAAAAAAAAAAAAAAAAAAAAAAAAAAAAAAAAAAAAAAAAAAAAAAAAAAAAAAAAAAAAAAAAAAAAAAAAAAAAAAAAAAAAAAAAAAAAAAAAAAAAAAAAATAAAAAAAAAAAAAAAAAAAAAAAAAAAAAAAAAAAAAAAAAAAAAAAAAAAAAAAAAAAAAAAAAAAAAAAAAAAAAAAAAAAAAAAAAAAAAAAAAAAAAAAAAAAAAAAAAAAAAAAAAAAAAAAAAAAAAAAAAAAAAAAAAAAAAAAAAAAAAAAAAAAAAAAAAAAAAAAAAAAAAAAAAAAAAAAAAAAAAAAAAAAAAAAAAAAAAAAAAAAAAAAAAAAAAAAAAAAAAAAAAAAAAAAAAAAAAAAAAAAAAAAAAAAAAAAAAAAAAAAAAAAAAAAAAAAAAAAAAAAAAAAAAAAAAAAAAAAAAAAAAAAAAAAAAAAAAAAAAAAAAAAAAAAAAAAAAAAAAAAAAAAAAAAAAAAAAAAAAAAAAAAAAAAAAAAAAAAAAAAAAAAAAAAAAAAAAAAAAAAAAAAAAAAAAAAAAAAAAAAAAAAAAAAAAAAAAAAAAAAAAAAAAAAAAAAAAAAAAAAAAAAAAAAAAAAAAAAAAAAAAAAAAAAAAAAAAAAAAAAAAAAAAAAAAAAAAAAAAAAAAAAAAAAAAAAAAAAAAAAAAAAAAAAAAAAAAAAAAAAAAAAAAAAAAAAAAAAAAAAAAAAAAAAAAAAAAAAAAAAAAAAAAAAAAAAAAAAAAAAAAAAAAAAAAAAAAAAAAAAAAAAAAAAAAAAAAAAAAAAAAAAAAAAAAAAAAAAAAAAAAAAAAAAAAAAAAAAAAAAAAAAAAAAAAAAAAAAAAAAAAAAAAAAAAAAAAAAAAAAAAAAAAAAAAAAAAAAAAAAAAAAAAAAAAAAAAAAAAAAAAAAAAAAAAAAAAAAAAAAAAAAAAAAAAAAAAAAAAAAAAAAAAAAAAAAAAAAAAAAAAAAAAAAAAAAAAAAAAAAAAAAAAAAAAAAAAAAAAAAAAAAAAAAAAAAAAAAAAAAAAAAAAAAAAAAAAAAAAAAAAAAAAAAAAAAAAAAAAAAAAAAAAAAAAAAAAAAAAAAAAAAAAAAAAAAAAAAAAAAAAAAAAAAAAAAAAAAAAAAAAAAAAAAAAAAAAAAAAAAAAAAAAAAAAAAAAAAAAAAAAAAAAAAAAAAAAAAAAAAAAAAAAAAAAAAAAAAAAAAAAAAAAAAAAAAAAAAAAAAAAAAAAAAAAAAAAAAAAAAAAAAAAAAAAAAAAAAAAAAAAAAAAAAAAAAAAAAAAAAAAAAAAAAAAAAAAAAAAAAAAAAAAAAAAAAAAAAAAAAAAAAAAAAAAAAAAAAAAAAAAAAAAAAAAAAAAAAAAAAAAAAAAAAAAAAAAAAAAAAAAAAAAAAAAAAAAAAAAAAAAAAAAAAAAAAAAAAAAAAAAAAAAAAAAAAAAAAAAAAAAAAAAAAAAAAAAAAAAAAAAAAAAAAAAAAAAAAAAAAAAAAAAAAAAAAAAAAAAAAAAAAAAAAAAAAAAAAAAAAAAAAAAAAAAAAAAAAAAAAAAAAAAAAAAAAAAAAAAAAAAAAAAAAAAAAAAAAAAAAAAAAAAAAAAAAAAAAAAAAAAAAAAAAAAAAAAAAAAAAAAAAAAAAAAAAAAAAAAAAAAAAAAAAAAAAAAAAAAAAAAAAAAAAAAAAAAAAAAAAAAAAAAAAAAAAAAAAAAAAAAAAAAAAAAAAAAAAAAAAAAAAAAAAAAAAAAAAAAAAAAAAAAAAAAAAAAAAAAAAAAAAAAAAAAAAAAAAAAAAAAAAAAAAAAAAAAAAAAAAAAAAAAAAAAAAAAAAAAAAAAAAAAAAAAAAAAAAAAAAAAAAAAAAAAAAAAAAAAAAAAAAAAAAAAAAAAAAAAAAAAAAAAAAAAAAAAAAAAAAAAAAAAAAAAAAAAAAAAAAAAAAAAAAAAAAAAAAAAAAAAAAAAAAAAAAAAAAAAAAAAAAAAAAAAAAAAAAAAAAAAAAAAAAAAAAAAAAAAAAAAAAAAAAAAAAAAAAAAAAAAAAAAAAAAAAAAAAAAAAAAAAAAAAAAAAAAAAAAAAAAAAAAAAAAAAAAAAAAAAAAAAAAAAAAAAAAAAAAAAAAAAAAAAAAAAAAAAAAAAAAAAAAAAAAAAAAAAAAAAAAAAAAAAAAAAAAAAAAAAAAAAAAAAAAAAAAAAAAAAAAAAAAAAAAAAAAAAAAAAAAAAAAAAAAAAAAAAAAAAAAAAAAAAAAAAAAAAAAAAAAAAAAAAAAAAAAAAAAAAAAAAAAAAAAAAAAAAAAAAAAAAAAAAAAAAAAAAAAAAAAAAAAAAAAAAAAAAAAAAAAAAAAAAAAAAAAAAAAAAAAAAAAAAAAAAAAAAAAAAAAAAAAAAAAAAAAAAAAAAAAAAAAAAAAAAAAAAAAAAAAAAAAAAAAAAAAAAAAAAAAAAAAAAAAAAAAAAAAAAAAAAAAAAAAAAAAAAAAAAAAAAAAAAAAAAAAAAAAAAAAAAAAAAAAAAAAAAAAAAAAAAAAAAAAAAAAAAAAAAAAAAAAAAAAAAAAAAAAAAAAAAAAAAAAAAAAAAAAAAAAAAAAAAAAAAAAAAAAAAAAAAAAAAAAAAAAAAAAAAAAAAAAAAAAAAAAAAAAAAAAAAAAAAAAAAAAAAAAAAAAAAAAAAAAAAAAAAAAAAAAAAAAAAAAAAAAAAAAAAAAAAAAAAAAAAAAAAAAAAAAAAAAAAAAAAAAAAAAAAAAAAAAAAAAAAAAAAAAAAAAAAAAAAAAAAAAAAAAAAAAAAAAAAAAAAAAAAAAAAAAAAAAAAAAAAAAAAAAAAAAAAAAAAAAAAAAAAAAAAAAAAAAAAAAAAAAAAAAAAAAAAAAAAAAAAAAAAAAAAAAAAAAAAAAAAAAAAAAAAAAAAAAAAAAAAAAAAAAAAAAAAAAAAAAAAAAAAAAAAAAAAAAAAAAAAAAAAAAAAAAAAAAAAAAAAAAAAAAAAAAAAAAAAAAAAAAAAAAAAAAAAAAAAAAAAAAAAAAAAAAAAAAAAAAAAAAAAAAAAAAAAAAAAAAAAAAAAAAAAAAAAAAAAAAAAAAAAAAAAAAAAAAAAAAAAAAAAAAAAAAAAAAAAAAAAAAAAAAAAAAAAAAAAAAAAAAAAAAAAAAAAAAAAAAAAAAAAAAAAAAAAAAAAAAAAAAAAAAAAAAAAAAAAAAAAAAAAAAAAAAAAAAAAAAAAAAAAAAAAAAAAAAAAAAAAAAAAAAAAAAAAAAAAAAAAAAAAAAAAAAAAAAAAAAAAAAAAAAAAAAAAAAAAAAAAAAAAAAAAAAAAAAAAAAAAAAAAAAAAAAAAAAAAAAAAAAAAAAAAAAAAAAAAAAAAAAAAAAAAAAAAAAAAAAAAAAAAAAAAAAAAAAAAAAAAAAAAAAAAAAAAAAAAAAAAAAAAAAAAAAAAAAAAAAAAAAAAAAAAAAAAAAAAAAAAAAAAAAAAAAAAAAAAAAAAAAAAAAAAAAAAAAAAAAAAAAAAAAAAAAAAAAAAAAAAAAAAAAAAAAAAAAAAAAAAAAAAAAAAAAAAAAAAAAAAAAAAAAAAAAAAAAAAAAAAAAAAAAAAAAAAAAAAAAAAAAAAAAAAAAAAAAAAAAAAAAAAAAAAAAAAAAAAAAAAAAAAAAAAAAAAAAAAAAAAAAAAAAAAAAAAAAAAAAAAAAAAAAAAAAAAAAAAAAAAAAAAAAAAAAAAAAAAAAAAAAAAAAAAAAAAAAAAAAAAAAAAAAAAAAAAAAAAAAAAAAAAAAAAAAAAAAAAAAAAAAAAAAAAAAAAAAAAAAAAAAAAAAAAAAAAAAAAAAAAAAAAAAAAAAAAAAAAAAAAAAAAAAAAAAAAAAAAAAAAAAAAAAAAAAAAAAAAAAAAAAAAAAAAAAAAAAAAAAAAAAAAAAAAAAAAAAAAAAAAAAAAAAAAAAAAAAAAAAAAAAAAAAAAAAAAAAAAAAAAAAAAAAAAAAAAAAAAAAAAAAAAAAAAAAAAAAAAAAAAAAAAAAAAACAAAAAAAAAAAAAAAAAAAAAAAAAAAAAAAAAAAAAAAAAAAAAAAAAAAAAAAAAAAAAAAAAAAAAAAAAAAAAAAAAAAAAAAAAAAAAAAAAAAAAAAAAAAAAAAAAAAAAAAAAAAAAAAAAAAAAAAAAAAAAAAAAAAAAAAAAAAAAAAAAAAAAAAAAAAAAAAAAAAAAAAAAAAAAAAAAAAAAAAAAAAAAAAAAAAAAAAAAAAAAAAAAAAAAAAAAAAAAAAAAAAAAAAAAAAAAAAAAAAAAAAAAAAAAAAAAAAAAAAAAAAAAAAAAAAAAAAAAAAAAAAAAAAAAAAAAAAAAAAAAAAAAAAAAAAAAAAAAAAAAAAAAAAAAAAAAAAAAAAAAAAAAAAAAAAAAAAAAAAAAAAAAAAAAAAAAAAAAAAAAAAAAAAAAAAAAAAAAAAAAAAAAAAAAAAAAAAAAAAAAAAAAAAAAAAAAAAAAAAAAAAAAAAAAAAAAAAAAAAAAAAAAAAAAAAAAAAAAAAAAAAAAAAAAAAAAAAAAAAAAAAAAAAAAAAAAAAAAAAAAAAAAAAAAAAAAAAAAAAAAAAAAAAAAAAAAAAAAAAAAAAAAAAAAAAAAAAAAAAAAAAAAAAAAAAAAAAAAAAAAAAAAAAAAAAAAAAAAAAAAAAAAAAAAAAAAAAAAAAAAAAAAAAAAAAAAAAAAAAAAAAAAAAAAAAAAAAAAAAAAAAAAAAAAAAAAAAAAAAAAAAAAAAAAAAAAAAAAAAAAAAAAAAAAAAAAAAAAAAAAAAAAAAAAAAAAAAAAAAAAAAAAAAAAAAAAAAAAAAAAAAAAAAAAAAAAAAAAAAAAAAAAAAAAAAAAAAAAAAAAAAAAAAAAAAAAAAAAAAAAAAAAAAAAAAAAAAAAAAAAAAAAAAAAAAAAAAAAAAAAAAAAAAAAAAAAAAAAAAAAAAAAAAAAAAAAAAAAAAAAAAAAAAAAAAAAAAAAAAAAAAAAAAAAAAAAAAAAAAAAAAAAAAAAAAAAAAAAAAAAAAAAAATAAAAAAAAAAAAAAAAAAAAAAAAAAAAAAAAAAAAAAAAAAAAAAAAAAAAAAAAAAAAAAAAAAAAAAAAAAAAAAAAAAAAAAAAAAAAAAAAAAAAAAAAAAAAAAAAAAAAAAAAAAAAAAAAAAAAAAAAAAAAAAAAAAAAAAAAAAAAAAAAAAAAAAAAAAAAAAAAAAAAAAAAAAAAAAAAAAAAAAAAAAAAAAAAAAAAAAAAAAAAAAAAAAAAAAAAAAAAAAAAAAAAAAAAAAAAAAAAAAAAAAAAAAAAAAAAAAAAAAAAAAAAAAAAAAAAAAAAAAAAAAAAAAAAAAAAAAAAAAAAAAAAAAAAAAAAAAAAAAAAAAAAAAAAAAAAAAAAAAAAAAAAAAAAAAAAAAAAAAAAAAAAAAAAAAAAAAAAAAAAAAAAAAAAAAAAAAAAAAAAAAAAAAAAAAAAAAAAAAAAAAAAAAAAAAAAAAAAAAAAAAAAAAAAAAAAAAAAAAAAAAAAAAAAAAAAAAAAAAAAAAAAAAAAAAAAAAAAAAAAAAAAAAAAAAAAAAAAAAAAAAAAAAAAAAAAAAAAAAAAAAAAAAAAAAAAAAAAAAAAAAAAAAAAAAAAAAAAAAAAAAAAAAAAAAAAAAAAAAAAAAAAAAAAAAAAAAAAAAAAAAAAAAAAAAAAAAAAAAAAAAAAAAAAAAAAAAAAAAAAAAAAAAAAAAAAAAAAAAAAAAAAAAAAAAAAAAAAAAAAAAAAAAAAAAAAAAAAAAAAAAAAAAAAAAAAAAAAAAAAAAAAAAAAAAAAAAAAAAAAAAAAAAAAAAAAAAAAAAAAAAAAAAAAAAAAAAAAAAAAAAAAAAAAAAAAAAAAAAAAAAAAAAAAAAAAAAAAAAAAAAAAAAAAAAAAAAAAAAAAAAAAAAAAAAAAAAAAAAAAAAAAAAAAAAAAAAAAAAAAAAAAAAAAAAAAAAAAAAAAAAAAAAAAAAAAAAAAAAAAAAAAAAAAAAAAAAAAAAAAAAAAAAAAAAAAAAAAAAAAAAAAAAAAAAAAAAAAAAAAAAAAAAAAAAAAAAAAAAAAAAAAAAAAAAAAAAAAAAAAAAAAAAAAAAAAAAAAAAAAAAAAAAAAAAAAAAAAAAAAAAAAAAAAAAAAAAAAAAAAAAAAAAAAAAAAAAAAAAAAAAAAAAAAAAAAAAAAAAAAAAAAAAAAAAAAAAAAAAAAAAAAAAAAAAAAAAAAAAAAAAAAAAAAAAAAAAAAAAAAAAAAAAAAAAAAAAAAAAAAAAAAAAAAAAAAAAAAAAAAAAAAAAAAAAAAAAAAAAAAAAAAAAAAAAAAAAAAAAAAAAAAAAAAAAAAAAAAAAAAAAAAAAAAAAAAAAAAAAAAAAAAAAAAAAAAAAAAAAAAAAAAAAAAAAAAAAAAAAAAAAAAAAAAAAAAAAAAAAAAAAAAAAAAAAAAAAAAAAAAAAAAAAAAAAAAAAAAAAAAAAAAAAAAAAAAAAAAAAAAAAAAAAAAAAAAAAAAAAAAAAAAAAAAAAAAAAAAAAAAAAAAAAAAAAAAAAAAAAAAAAAAAAAAAAAAAAAAAAAAAAAAAAAAAAAAAAAAAAAAAAAAAAAAAAAAAAAAAAAAAAAAAAAAAAAAAAAAAAAAAAAAAAAAAAAAAAAAAAAAAAAAAAAAAAAAAAAAAAAAAAAAAAAAAAAAAAAAAAAAAAAAAAAAAAAAAAAAAAAAAAAAAAAAAAAAAAAAAAAAAAAAAAAAAAAAAAAAAAAAAAAAAAAAAAAAAAAAAAAAAAAAAAAAAAAAAAAAAAAAAAAAAAAAAAAAAAAAAAAAAAAAAAAAAAAAAAAAAAAAAAAAAAAAAAAAAAAAAAAAAAAAAAAAAAAAAAAAAAAAAAAAAAAAAAAAAAAAAAAAAAAAAAAAAAAAAAAAAAAAAAAAAAAAAAAAAAAAAAAAAAAAAAAAAAAAAAAAAAAAAAAAAAAAAAAAAAAAAAAAAAAAAAAAAAAAAAAAAAAAAAAAAAAAAAAAAAAAAAAAAAAAAAAAAAAAAAAAAAAAAAAAAAAAAAAAAAAAAAAAAAAAAAAAAAAAAAAAAAAAAAAAAAAAAAAAAAAAAAAAAAAAAAAAAAAAAAAAAAAAAAAAAAAAAAAAAAAAAAAAAAAAAAAAAAAAAAAAAAAAAAAAAAAAAAAAAAAAAAAAAAAAAAAAAAAAAAAAAAAAAAAAAAAAAAAAAAAAAAAAAAAAAAAAAAAAAAAAAAAAAAAAAAAAAAAAAAAAAAAAAAAAAAAAAAAAAAAAAAAAAAAAAAAAAAAAAAAAAAAAAAAAAAAAAAAAAAAAAAAAAAAAAAAAAAAAAAAAAAAAAAAAAAAAAAAAAAAAAAAAAAAAAAAAAAAAAAAAAAAAAAAAAAAAAAAAAAAAAAAAAAAAAAAAAAAAAAAAAAAAAAAAAAAAAAAAAAAAAAAAAAAAAAAAAAAAAAAAAAAAAAAAAAAAAAAAAAAAAAAAAAAAAAAAAAAAAAAAAAAAAAAAAAAAAAAAAAAAAAAAAAAAAAAAAAAAAAAAAAAAAAAAAAAAAAAAAAAAAAAAAAAAAAAAAAAAAAAAAAAAAAAAAAAAAAAAAAAAAAAAAAAAAAAAAAAAAAAAAAAAAAAAAAAAAAAAAAAAAAAAAAAAAAAAAAAAAAAAAAAAAAAAAAAAAAAAAAAAAAAAAAAAAAAAAAAAAAAAAAAAAAAAAAAAAAAAAAAAAAAAAAAAAAAAAAAAAAAAAAAAAAAAAAAAAAAAAAAAAAAAAAAAAAAAAAAAAAAAAAAAAAAAAAAAAAAAAAAAAAAAAAAAAAAAAAAAAAAAAAAAAAAAAAAAAAAAAAAAAAAAAAAAAAAAAAAAAAAAAAAAAAAAAAAAAAAAAAAAAAAAAAAAAAAAAAAAAAAAAAAAAAAAAAAAAAAAAAAAAAAAAAAAAAAAAAAAAAAAAAAAAAAAAAAAAAAAAAAAAAAAAAAAAAAAAAAAAAAAAAAAAAAAAAAAAAAAAAAAAAAAAAAAAAAAAAAAAAAAAAAAAAAAAAAAAAAAAAAAAAAAAAAAAAAAAAAAAAAAAAAAAAAAAAAAAAAAAAAAAAAAAAAAAAAAAAAAAAAAAAAAAAAAAAAAAAAAAAAAAAAAAAAAAAAAAAAAAAAAAAAAAAAAAAAAAAAAAAAAAAAAAAAAAAAAAAAAAAAAAAAAAAAAAAAAAAAAAAAAAAAAAAAAAAAAAAAAAAAAAAAAAAAAAAAAAAAAAAAAAAAAAAAAAAAAAAAAAAAAAAAAAAAAAAAAAAAAAAAAAAAAAAAAAAAAAAAAAAAAAAAAAAAAAAAAAAAAAAAAAAAAAAAAAAAAAAAAAAAAAAAAAAAAAAAAAAAAAAAAAAAAAAAAAAAAAAAAAAAAAAAAAAAAAAAAAAAAAAAAAAAAAAAAAAAAAAAAAAAAAAAAAAAAAAAAAAAAAAAAAAAAAAAAAAAAAAAAAAAAAAAAAAAAAAAAAAAAAAAAAAAAAAAAAAAAAAAAAAAAAAAAAAAAAAAAAAAAAAAAAAAAAAAAAAAAAAAAAAAAAAAAAAAAAAAAAAAAAAAAAAAAAAAAAAAAAAAAAAAAAAAAAAAAAAAAAAAAAAAAAAAAAAAAAAAAAAAAAAAAAAAAAAAAAAAAAAAAAAAAAAAATAAAAAAAAAAAAAAAAAAAAAAAAAAAAAAAAAAAAAAAAAAAAAAAAAAAAAAAAAAAAAAAAAAAAAAAAAAAAAAAAAAAAAAAAAAAAAAAAAAAAAAAAAAAAAAAAAAAAAAAAAAAAAAAAAAAAAAAAAAAAAAAAAAAAAAAAAAAAAAAAAAAAAAAAAAAAAAAAAAAAAAAAAAAAAAAAAAAAAAAAAAAAAAAAAAAAAAAAAAAAAAAAAAAAAAAAAAAAAAAAAAAAAAAAAAAAAAAAAAAAAAAAAAAAAAAAAAAAAAAAAAAAAAAAAAAAAAAAAAAAAAAAAAAAAAAAAAAAAAAAAAAAAAAAAAAAAAAAAAAAAAAAAAAAAAAAAAAAAAAAAAAAAAAAAAAAAAAAAAAAAAAAAAAAAAAAAAAAAAAAAAAAAAAAAAAAAAAAAAAAAAAAAAAAAAAAAAAAAAAAAAAAAAAAAAAAAAAAAAAAAAAAAAAAAAAAAAAAAAAAAAAAAAAAAAAAAAAAAAAAAAAAAAAAAAAAAAAAAAAAAAAAAAAAAAAAAAAAAAAAAAAAAAAAAAAAAAAAAAAAAAAAAAAAAAAAAAAAAAAAAAAAAAAAAAAAAAAAAAAAAAAAAAAAAAAAAAAAAAAAAAAAAAAAAAAAAAAAAAAAAAAAAAAAAAAAAAAAAAAAAAAAAAAAAAAAAAAAAAAAAAAAAAAAAAAAAAAAAAAAAAAAAAAAAAAAAAAAAAAAAAAAAAAAAAAAAAAAAAAAAAAAAAAAAAAAAAAAAAAAAAAAAAAAAAAAAAAAAAAAAAAAAAAAAAAAAAAAAAAAAAAAAAAAAAAAAAAAAAAAAAAAAAAAAAAAAAAAAAAAAAAAAAAAAAAAAAAAAAAAAAAAAAAAAAAAAAAAAAAAAAAAAAAAAAAAAAAAAAAAAAAAAAAAAAAAAAAAAAAAAAAAAAAAAAAAAAAAAAAAAAAAAAAAAAAAAAAAAAAAAAAAAAAAAAAAAAAAAAAAAAAAAAAAAAAAAAAAAAAAAAAAAAAAAAAAAAAAAAAAAAAAAAAAAAAAAAAAAAAAAAAAAAAAAAAAAAAAAAAAAAAAAAAAAAAAAAAAAAAAAAAAAAAAAAAAAAAAAAAAAAAAAAAAAAAAAAAAAAAAAAAAAAAAAAAAAAAAAAAAAAAAAAAAAAAAAAAAAAAAAAAAAAAAAAAAAAAAAAAAAAAAAAAAAAAAAAAAAAAAAAAAAAAAAAAAAAAAAAAAAAAAAAAAAAAAAAAAAAAAAAAAAAAAAAAAAAAAAAAAAAAAAAAAAAAAAAAAAAAAAAAAAAAAAAAAAAAAAAAAAAAAAAAAAAAAAAAAAAAAAAAAAAAAAAAAAAAAAAAAAAAAAAAAAAAAAAAAAAAAAAAAAAAAAAAAAAAAAAAAAAAAAAAAAAAAAAAAAAAAAAAAAAAAAAAAAAAAAAAAAAAAAAAAAAAAAAAAAAAAAAAAAAAAAAAAAAAAAAAAAAAAAAAAAAAAAAAAAAAAAAAAAAAAAAAAAAAAAAAAAAAAAAAAAAAAAAAAAAAAAAAAAAAAAAAAAAAAAAAAAAAAAAAAAAAAAAAAAAAAAAAAAAAAAAAAAAAAAAAAAAAAAAAAAAAAAAAAAAAAAAAAAAAAAAAAAAAAAAAAAAAAAAAAAAAAAAAAAAAAAAAAAAAAAAAAAAAAAAAAAAAAAAAAAAAAAAAAAAAAAAAAAAAAAAAAAAAAAAAAAAAAAAAAAAAAAAAAAAAAAAAAAAAAAAAAAAAAAAAAAAAAAAAAAAAAAAAAAAAAAAAAAAAAAAAAAAAAAAAAAAAAAAAAAAAAAAAAAAAAAAAAAAAAAAAAAAAAAAAAAAAAAAAAAAAAAAAAAAAAAAAAAAAAAAAAAAAAAAAAAAAAAAAAAAAAAAAAAAAAAAAAAAAAAAAAAAAAAAAAAAAAAAAAAAAAAAAAAAAAAAAAAAAAAAAAAAAAAAAAAAAAAAAAAAAAAAAAAAAAAAAAAAAAAAAAAAAAAAAAAAAAAAAAAAAAAAAAAAAAAAAAAAAAAAAAAAAAAAAAAAAAAAAAAAAAAAAAAAAAAAAAAAAAAAAAAAAAAAAAAAAAAAAAAAAAAAAAAAAAAAAAAAAAAAAAAAAAAAAAAAAAAAAAAAAAAAAAAAAAAAAAAAAAAAAAAAAAAAAAAAAAAAAAAAAAAAAAAAAAAAAAAAAAAAAAAAAAAAAAAAAAAAAAAAAAAAAAAAAAAAAAAAAAAAAAAAAAAAAAAAAAAAAAAAAAAAAAAAAAAAAAAAAAAAAAAAAAAAAAAAAAAAAAAAAAAAAAAAAAAAAAAAAAAAAAAAAAAAAAAAAAAAAAAAAAAAAAAAAAAAAAAAAAAAAAAAAAAAAAAAAAAAAAAAAAAAAAAAAAAAAAAAAAAAAAAAAAAAAAAAAAAAAAAAAAAAAAAAAAAAAAAAAAAAAAAAAAAAAAAAAAAAAAAAAAAAAAAAAAAAAAAAAAAAAAAAAAAAAAAAAAAAAAAAAAAAAAAAAAAAAAAAAAAAAAAAAAAAAAAAAAAAAAAAAAAAAAAAAAAAAAAAAAAAAAAAAAAAAAAAAAAAAAAAAAAAAAAAAAAAAAAAAAAAAAAAAAAAAAAAAAAAAAAAAAAAAAAAAAAAAAAAAAAAAAAAAAAAAAAAAAAAAAAAAAAAAAAAAAAAAAAAAAAAAAAAAAAAAAAAAAAAAAAAAAAAAAAAAAAAAAAAAAAAAAAAAAAAAAAAAAAAAAAAAAAAAAAAAAAAAAAAAAAAAAAAAAAAAAAAAAAAAAAAAAAAAAAAAAAAAAAAAAAAAAAAAAAAAAAAAAAAAAAAAAAAAAAAAAAAAAAAAAAAAAAAAAAAAAAAAAAAAAAAAAAAAAAAAAAAAAAAAAAAAAAAAAAAAAAAAAAAAAAAAAAAAAAAAAAAAAAAAAAAAAAAAAAAAAAAAAAAAAAAAAAAAAAAAAAAAAAAAAAAAAAAAAAAAAAAAAAAAAAAAAAAAAAAAAAAAAAAAAAAAAAAAAAAAAAAAAAAAAAAAAAAAAAAAAAAAAAAAAAAAAAAAAAAAAAAAAAAAAAAAAAAAAAAAAAAAAAAAAAAAAAAAAAAAAAAAAAAAAAAAAAAAAAAAAAAAAAAAAAAAAAAAAAAAAAAAAAAAAAAAAAAAAAAAAAAAAAAAAAAAAAAAAAAAAAAAAAAAAAAAAAAAAAAAAAAAAAAAAAAAAAAAAAAAAAAAAAAAAAAAAAAAAAAAAAAAAAAAAAAAAAAAAAAAAAAAAAAAAAAAAAAAAAAAAAAAAAAAAAAAAAAAAAAAAAAAAAAAAAAAAAAAAAAAAAAAAAAAAAAAAAAAAAAAAAAAAAAAAAAAAAAAAAAAAAAAAAAAAAAAAAAAAAAAAAAAAAAAAAAAAAAAAAAAAAAAAAAAAAAAAAAAAAAAAAAAAAAAAAAAAAAAAAAAAAAAAAAAAAAAAAAAAAAAAAAAAAAAAAAAAAAAAAAAAAAAAAAAAAAAAAAAAAAAAAAAAAAAAAAAAAAAAAAAAAAAAAAAAAAAAAAAAAAAAAAAAAAAAAAAAAAAAAAAAAAAAAAAAAAAAAAAAAAAAAAAAAAAAAAAAAAAAAAAAAAAAAAAAAAAAAAAAAAAAAAAAAAAAAAAAAAAAAAAAAAAAAAAAAAAAAAAAAAAAAAAAAAAAAAAAAAAAAAAAAAAAAAAAAAAAAAAAAAAAAAAAAAAAAAAAAAAAAAAAAAAAAAAAAAAAAAAAAAAAAAAAAAAAAAAAAAAAAAAAAAAAAAAAAAAAAAAAAAAAAAAAAAAAAAAAAAAAAAAAAAAAAAAAAAAAAAAAAAAAAAAAAAAAAAAAAAAAAAAAAAAAAAAAAAAAAAAAAAAAAAAAAAAAAAAAAAAAAAAAAAAAAAAAAAAAAAAAAAAAAAAAAAAAAAAAAAAAAAAAAAAAAAAAAAAAAAAAAAAAAAAAAAAAAAAAAAAAAAAAAAAAAAAAAAAAAAAAAAAAAAAAAAAAAAAAAAAAAAAAAAAAAAAAAAAAAAAAAAAAAAAAAAAAAAAAAAAAAAAAAAAAAAAAAAAAAAAAAAAAAAAAAAAAAAAAAAAAAAAAAAAAAAAAAAAAAAAAAAAAAAAAAAAAAAAAAAAAAAAAAAAAAAAAAAAAAAAAAAAAAAAAAAAAAAAAAAAAAAAAAAAAAAAAAAAAAAAAAAAAAAAAAAAAAAAAAAAAAAAAAAAAAAAAAAAAAAAAAAAAAAAAAAAAAAAAAAAAAAAAAAAAAAAAAAAAAAAAAAAAAAAAAAAAAAAAAAAAAAAAAAAAAAAAAAAAAAAAAAAAAAAAAAAAAAAAAAAAAAAAAAAAAAAAAAAAAAAAAAAAAAAAAAAAAAAAAAAAAAAAAAAAAAAAAAAAAAAAAAAAAAAAAAAAAAAAAAAAAAAAAAAAAAAAAAAAAAAAAAAAAAAAAAAAAAAAAAAAAAAAAAAAAAAAAAATAAAAAAAAAAAAAAAAAAAAAAAAAAAAAAAAAAAAAAAAAAAAAAAAAAAAAAAAAAAAAAAAAAAAAAAAAAAAAAAAAAAAAAAAAAAAAAAAAAAAAAAAAAAAAAAAAAAAAAAAAAAAAAAAAAAAAAAAAAAAAAAAAAAAAAAAAAAAAAAAAAAAAAAAAAAAAAAAAAAAAAAAAAAAAAAAAAAAAAAAAAAAAAAAAAAAAAAAAAAAAAAAAAAAAAAAAAAAAAAAAAAAAAAAAAAAAAAAAAAAAAAAAAAAAAAAAAAAAAAAAAAAAAAAAAAAAAAAAAAAAAAAAAAAAAAAAAAAAAAAAAAAAAAAAAAAAAAAAAAAAAAAAAAAAAAAAAAAAAAAAAAAAAAAAAAAAAAAAAAAAAAAAAAAAAAAAAAAAAAAAAAAAAAAAAAAAAAAAAAAAAAAAAAAAAAAAAAAAAAAAAAAAAAAAAAAAAAAAAAAAAAAAAAAAAAAAAAAAAAAAAAAAAAAAAAAAAAAAAAAAAAAAAAAAAAAAAAAAAAAAAAAAAAAAAAAAAAAAAAAAAAAAAAAAAAAAAAAAAAAAAAAAAAAAAAAAAAAAAAAAAAAAAAAAAAAAAAAAAAAAAAAAAAAAAAAAAAAAAAAAAAAAAAAAAAAAAAAAAAAAAAAAAAAAAAAAAAAAAAAAAAAAAAAAAAAAAAAAAAAAAAAAAAAAAATAAAAAAAAAAAAAAAAAAAAAAAAAAAAAAAAAAAAAAAAAAAAAAAAAAAAAAAAAAAAAAAAAAAAAAAAAAAAAAAAAAAAAAAAAAAAAAAAAAAAAAAAAAAAAAAAAAAAAAAAAAAAAAAAAAAAAAAAAAAAAAAAAAAAAAAAAAAAAAAAAAAAAAAAAAAAAAAAAAAAAAAAAAAAAAAAAAAAAAAAAAAAAAAAAAAAAAAAAAAAAAAAAAAAAAAAAAAAAAAAAAAAAAAAAAAAAAAAAAAAAAAAAAAAAAAAAAAAAAAAAAAAAAAAAAAAAAAAAAAAAAAAAAAAAAAAAAAAAAAAAAAAAAAAAAAAAAAAAAAAAAAAAAAAAAAAAAAAAAAAAAAAAAAAAAAAAAAAAAAAAAAAAAAAAAAAAAAAAAAAAAAAAAAAAAAAAAAAAAAAAAAAAAAAAAAAAAAAAAAAAAAAAAAAAAAAAAAAAAAAAAAAAAAAAAAAAAAAAAAAAAAAAAAAAAAAAAAAAAAAAAAAAAAAAAAAAAAAAAAAAAAAAAAAAAAAAAAAAAAAAAAAAAAAAAAAAAAAAAAAAAAAAAAAAAAAAAAAAAAAAAAAAAAAAAAAAAAAAAAAAAAAAAAAAAAAAAAAAAAAAAAAAAAAAAAAAAAAAAAAAAAAAAAAAAAAAAAAAAAAAAAAAAAAAAAAAAAAAAAAAAAAAAAAAAAAAAAAAAAAAAAAAAAAAAAAAAAAAAAAAAAAAAAAAAAAAAAAAAAAAAAAAAAAAAAAAAAAAAAAAAAAAAAAAAAAAAAAAAAAAAAAAAAAAAAAAAAAAAAAAAAAAAAAAAAAAAAAAAAAAAAAAAAAAAAAAAAAAAAAAAAAAAAAAAAAAAAAAAAAAAAAAAAAAAAAAAAAAAAAAAAAAAAAAAAAAAAAAAAAAAAAAAAAAAAAAAAAAAAAAAAAAAAAAAAAAAAAAAAAAAAAAAAAAAAAAAAAAAAAAAAAAAAAAAAAAAAAAAAAAAAAAAAAAAAAAAAAAAAAAAAAAAAAAAAAAAAAAAAAAAAAAAAAAAAAAAAAAAAAAAAAAAAAAAAAAAAAAAAAAAAAAAAAAAAAAAAAAAAAAAAAAAAAAAAAAAAAAAAAAAAAAAAAAAAAAAAAAAAAAAAAAAAAAAAAAAAAAAAAAAAAAAAAAAAAAAAAAAAAAAAAAAAAAAAAAAAAAAAAAAAAAAAAAAAAAAAAAAAAAAAAAAAAAAAAAAAAAAAAAAAAAAAAAAAAAAAAAAAAAAAAAAAAAAAAAAAAAAAAAAAAAAAAAAAAAAAAAAAAAAAAAAAAAAAAAAAAAAAAAAAAAAAAAAAAAAAAAAAAAAAAAAAAAAAAAAAAAAAAAAAAAAAAAAAAAAAAAAAAAAAAAAAAAAAAAAAAAAAAAAAAAAAAAAAAAAAAAAAAAAAAAAAAAAAAAAAAAAAAAAAAAAAAAAAAAAAAAAAAAAAAAAAAAAAAAAAAAAAAAAAAAAAAAAAAAAAAAAAAAAAAAAAAAAAAAAAAAAAAAAAAAAAAAAAAAAAAAAAAAAAAAAAAAAAAAAAAAAAAAAAAAAAAAAAAAAAAAAAAAAAAAAAAAAAAAAAAAAAAAAAAAAAAAAAAAAAAAAAAAAAAAAAAAAAAAAAAAAAAAAAAAAAAAAAAAAAAAAAAAAAAAAAAAAAAAAAAAAAAAAAAAAAAAAAAAAAAAAAAAAAAAAAAAAAAAAAAAAAAAAAAAAAAAAAAAAAAAAAAAAAAAAAAAAAAAAAAAAAAAAAAAAAAAAAAAAAAAAAAAAAAAAAAAAAAAAAAAAAAAAAAAAAAAAAAAAAAAAAAAAAAAAAAAAAAAAAAAAAAAAAAAAAAAAAAAAAAAAAAAAAAAAAAAAAAAAAAAAAAAAAAAAAAAAAAAAAAAAAAAAAAAAAAAAAAAAAAAAAAAAAAAAAAAAAAAAAAAAAAAAAAAAAAAAAAAAAAAAAAAAAAAAAAAAAAAAAAAAAAAAAAAAAAAAAAAAAAAAAAAAAAAAAAAAAAAAAAAAAAAAAAAAAAAAAAAAAAAAAAAAAAAAAAAAAAAAAAAAAAAAAAAAAAAAAAAAAAAAAAAAAAAAAAAAAAAAAAAAAAAAAAAAAAAAAAAAAAAAAAAAAAAAAAAAAAAAAAAAAAAAAAAAAAAAAAAAAAAAAAAAAAAAAAAAAAAAAAAAAAAAAAAAAAAAAAAAAAAAAAAAAAAAAAAAAAAAAAAAAAAAAAAAAAAAAAAAAAAAAAAAAAAAAAAAAAAAAAAAAAAAAAAAAAAAAAAAAAAAAAAAAAAAAAAAAAAAAAAAAAAAAAAAAAAAAAAAAAAAAAAAAAAAAAAAAAAAAAAAAAAAAAAAAAAAAAAAAAAAAAAAAAAAAAAAAAAAAAAAAAAAAAAAAAAAAAAAAAAAAAAAAAAAAAAAAAAAAAAAAAAAAAAAAAAAAAAAAAAAAAAAAAAAAAAAAAAAAAAAAAAAAAAAAAAAAAAAAAAAAATAAAAAAAAAAAAAAAAAAAAAAAAAAAAAAAAAAAAAAAAAAAAAAAAAAAAAAAAAAAAAAAAAAAAAAAAAAAAAAAAAAAAAAAAAAAAAAAAAAAAAAAAAAAAAAAAAAAAAAAAAAAAAAAAAAAAAAAAAAAAAAAAAAAAAAAAAAAAAAAAAAAAAAAAAAAAAAAAAAAAAAAAAAAAAAAAAAAAAAAAAAAAAAAAAAAAAAAAAAAAAAAAAAAAAAAAAAAAAAAAAAAAAAAAAAAAAAAAAAAAAAAAAAAAAAAAAAAAAAAAAAAAAAAAAAAAAAAAAAAAAAAAAAAAAAAAAAAAAAAAAAAAAAAAAAAAAAAAAAAAAAAAAAAAAAAAAAAAAAAAAAAAAAAAAAAAAAAAAAAAAAAAAAAAAAAAAAAAAAAAAAAAAAAAAAAAAAAAAAAAAAAAAAAAAAAAAAAAAAAAAAAAAAAAAAAAAAAAAAAAAAAAAAAAAAAAAAAAAAAAAAAAAAAAAAAAAAAAAAAAAAAAAAAAAAAAAAAAAAAAAAAAAAAAAAAAAAAAAAAAAAAAAAAAAAAAAAAAAAAAAAAAAAAAAAAAAAAAAAAAAAAAAAAAAAAAAAAAAAAAAAAAAAAAAAAAAAAAAAAAAAAAAAAAAAAAAAAAAAAAAAAAAAAAAAAAAAAAAAAAAAAAAAAAAAAAAAAAAAAAAAAAAAAAAAAAAAAAAAAAAAAAAAAAAAAAAAAAAAAAAAAAAAAAAAAAAAAAAAAAAAAAAAAAAAAAAAAAAAAAAAAAAAAAAAAAAAAAAAAAAAAAAAAAAAAAAAAAAAAAAAAAAAAAAAAAAAAAAAAAAAAAAAAAAAAAAAAAAAAAAAAAAAAAAAAAAAAAAAAAAAAAAAAAAAAAAAAAAAAAAAAAAAAAAAAAAAAAAAAAAAAAAAAAAAAAAAAAAAAAAAAAAAAAAAAAAAAAAAAAAAAAAAAAAAAAAAAAAAAAAAAAAAAAAAAAAAAAAAAAAAAAAAAAAAAAAAAAAAAAAAAAAAAAAAAAAAAAAAAAAAAAAAAAAAAAAAAAAAAAAAAAAAAAAAAAAAAAAAAAAAAAAAAAAAAAAAAAAAAAAAAAAAAAAAAAAAAAAAAAAAAAAAAAAAAAAAAAAAAAAAAAAAAAAAAAAAAAAAAAAAAAAAAAAAAAAAAAAAAAAAAAAAAAAAAAAAAAAAAAAAAAAAAAAAAAAAAAAAAAAAAAAAAAAAAAAAAAAAAAAAAAAAAAAAAAAAAAAAAAAAAAAAAAAAAAAAAAAAAAAAAAAAAAAAAAAAAAAAAAAAAAAAAAAAAAAAAAAAAAAAAAAAAAAAAAAAAAAAAAAAAAAAAAAAAAAAAAAAAAAAAAAAAAAAAAAAAAAAAAAAAAAAAAAAAAAAAAAAAAAAAAAAAAAAAAAAAAAAAAAAAAAAAAAAAAAAAAAAAAAAAAAAAAAAAAAAAAAAAAAAAAAAAAAAAAAAAAAAAAAAAAAAAAAAAAAAAAAAAAAAAAAAAAAAAAAAAAAAAAAAAAAAAAAAAAAAAAAAAAAAAAAAAAAAAAAAAAAAAAAAAAAAAAAAAAAAAAAAAAAAAAAAAAAAAAAAAAAAAAAAAAAAAAAAAAAAAAAAAAAAAAAAAAAAAAAAAAAAAAAAAAAAAAAAAAAAAAAAAAAAAAAAAAAAAAAAAAAAAAAAAAAAAAAAAAAAAAAAAAAAAAAAAAAAAAAAAAAAAAAAAAAAAAAAAAAAAAAAAAAAAAAAAAAAAAAAAAAAAAAAAAAAAAAAAAAAAAAAAAAAAAAAAAAAAAAAAAAAAAAAAAAAAAAAAAAAAAAAAAAAAAAAAAAAAAAAAAAAAAAAAAAAAAAAAAAAAAAAAAAAAAAAAAAAAAAAAAAAAAAAAAAAAAAAAAAAAAAAAAAAAAAAAAAAAAAAAAAAAAAAAAAAAAAAAAAAAAAAAAAAAAAAAAAAAAAAAAAAAAAAAAAAAAAAAAAAAAAAAAAAAAAAAAAAAAAAAAAAAAAAAAAAAAAAAAAAAAAAAAAAAAAAAAAAAAAAAAAAAAAAAAAAAAAAAAAAAAAAAAAAAAAAAAAAAAAAAAAAAAAAAAAAAAAAAAAAAAAAAAAAAAAAAAAAAAAAAAAAAAAAAAAAAAAAAAAAAAAAAAAAAAAAAAAAAAAAAAAAAAAAAAAAAAAAAAAAAAAAAAAAAAAAAAAAAAAAAAAAAAAAAAAAAAAAAAAAAAAAAAAAAAAAAAAAAAAAAAAAAAAAAAAAAAAAAAAAAAAAAAAAAAAAAAAAAAAAAAAAAAAAAAAAAAAAAAAAAAAAAAAAAAAAAAAAAAAAAAAAAAAAAAAAAAAAAAAAAAAAAAAAAAAAAAAAAAAAAAAAAAAAAAAAAAAAAAAAAAAAAAAAAAAAAAAAAAAAAAAAAAAAAAAAAAAAAAAAAAAAAAAAAAAAAAAAAAAAAAAAAAAAAAAAAAAAAAAAAAAAAAAAAAAAAAAAAAAAAAAAAAAAAAAAAAAAAAAAAAAAAAAAAAAAAAAAAAAAAAAAAAAAAAAAAAAAAAAAAAAAAAAAAAAAAAAAAAAAAAAAAAAAAAAAAAAAAAAAAAAAAAAAAAAAAAAAAAAAAAAAAAAAAAAAAAAAAAAAAAAAAAAAAAAAAAAAAAAAAAAAAAAAAAAAAAAAAAAAAAAAAAAAAAAAAAAAAAAAAAAAAAAAAAAAAAAAAAAAAAAAAAAAAAAAAAAAAAAAAAAAAAAAAAAAAAAAAAAAAAAAAAAAAAAAAAAAAAAAAAAAAAAAAAAAAAAAAAAAAAAAAAAAAAAAAAAAAAAAAAAAAAAAAAAAAAAAAAAAAAAAAAAAAAAAAAAAAAAAAAAAAAAAAAAAAAAAAAAAAAAAAAAAAAAAAAAAAAAAAAAAAAAAAAAAAAAAAAAAAAAAAAAAAAAAAAAAAAAAAAAAAAAAAAAAAAAAAAAAAAAAAAAAAAAAAAAAAAAAAAAAAAAAAAAAAAAAAAAAAAAAAAAAAAAAAAAAAAAAAAAAAAAAAAAAAAAAAAAAAAAAAAAAAAAAAAAAAAAAAAAAAAAAAAAAAAAAAAAAAAAAAAAAAAAAAAAAAAAAAAAAAAAAAAAAAAAAAAAAAAAAAAAAAAAAAAAAAAAAAAAAAAAAAAAAAAAAAAAAAAAAAAAAAAAAAAAAAAAAAAAAAAAAAAAAAAAAAAAAAAAAAAAAAAAAAAAAAAAAAAAAAAAAAAAAAAAAAAAAAAAAAAAAAAAAAAAAAAAAAAAAAAAAAAAAAAAAAAAAAAAAAAAAAAAAAAAAAAAAAAAAAAAAAAAAAAAAAAAAAAAAAAAAAAAAAAAAAAAAAAAAAAAAAAAAAAAAAAAAAAAAAAAAAAAAAAAAAAAAAAAAAAAAAAAAAAAAAAAAAAAAAAAAAAAAAAAAAAAAAAAAAAAAAAAAAAAAAAAAAAAAAAAAAAAAAAAAAAAAAAAAAAAAAAAAAAAAAAAAAAAAAAAAAAAAAAAAAAAAAAAAAAAAAAAAAAAAAAAAAAAAAAAAAAAAAAAAAAAAAAAAAAAAAAAAAAAAAAAAAAAAAAAAAAAAAAAAAAAAAAAAAAAAAAAAAAAAAAAAAAAAAAAAAAAAAAAAAATAAAAAAAAAAAAAAAAAAAAAAAAAAAAAAAAAAAAAAAAAAAAAAAAAAAAAAAAAAAAAAAAAAAAAAAAAAAAAAAAAAAAAAAAAAAAAAAAAAAAAAAAAAAAAAAAAAAAAAAAAAAAAAAAAAAAAAAAAAAAAAAAAAAAAAAAAAAAAAAAAAAAAAAAAAAAAAAAAAAAAAAAAAAAAAAAAAAAAAAAAAAAAAAAAAAAAAAAAAAAAAAAAAAAAAAAAAAAAAAAAAAAAAAAAAAAAAAAAAAAAAAAAAAAAAAAAAAAAAAAAAAAAAAAAAAAAAAAAAAAAAAAAAAAAAAAAAAAAAAAAAAAAAAAAAAAAAAAAAAAAAAAAAAAAAAAAAAAAAAAAAAAAAAAAAAAAAAAAAAAAAAAAAAAAAAAAAAAAAAAAAAAAAAAAAAAAAAAAAAAAAAAAAAAAAAAAAAAAAAAAAAAAAAAAAAAAAAAAAAAAAAAAAAAAAAAAAAAAAAAAAAAAAAAAAAAAAAAAAAAAAAAAAAAAAAAAAAAAAAAAAAAAAAAAAAAAAAAAAAAAAAAAAAAAAAAAAAAAAAAAAAAAAAAAAAAAAAAAAAAAAAAAAAAAAAAAAAAAAAAAAAAAAAAAAAAAAAAAAAAAAAAAAAAAAAAAAAAAAAAAAAAAAAAAAAAAAAAAAAAAAAAAAAAAAAAAAAAAAAAAAAAAAAAAAAAAAAAAAAAAAAAAAAAAAAAAAAAAAAAAAAAAAAAAAAAAAAAAAAAAAAAAAAAAAAAAAAAAAAAAAAAAAAAAAAAAAAAAAAAAAAAAAAAAAAAAAAAAAAAAAAAAAAAAAAAAAAAAAAAAAAAAAAAAAAAAAAAAAAAAAAAAAAAAAAAAAAAAAAAAAAAAAAAAAAAAAAAAAAAAAAAAAAAAAAAAAAAAAAAAAAAAAAAAAAAAAAAAAAAAAAAAAAAAAAAAAAAAAAAAAAAAAAAAAAAATAAAAAAAAAAAAAAAAAAAAAAAAAAAAAAAAAAAAAAAAAAAAAAAAAAAAAAAACAAAAAAAAAAAAAAAAAAAAAAAAAAAAAAAAAAAAAAAAAAAAAAAAAAAAAAAAAAAAAAAAAAAAAAAAAAAAAAAAAAAAAAAAAAAAAAAAAAAAAAAAAAAAAAAAAAAAAAAAAAAAAAAAAAAAAAAAAAAAAAAAAAAAAAAAAAAAAAAAAAAAAAAAAAAAAAAAAAAAAAAAAAAAAAAAAAAAAAAAAAAAAAAAAAAAAAAAAAAAAAAAAAAAAAAAAAAAAAAAAAAAAAAAAAAAAAAAAAAAAAAAAAAAAAAAAAAAAAAAAAAAAAAAAAAAAAAAAAAAAAAAAAAAAAAAAAAAAAAAAAAAAAAAAAAAAAAAAAAAAAAAAAAAAAAAAAAAAAAAAAAAAAAAAAAAAAAAAAAAAAAAAAAAAAAAAAAAAAAAAAAAAAAAAAAAAAAAAAAAAAAAAAAAAAAAAAAAAAAAAAAAAAAAAAAAAAAAAAAAAAAAAAAAAAAAAAAAAAAAAAAAAAAAAAAAAAAAAAAAAAAAAAAAAAAAAAAAAAAAAAAAAAAAAACAAAAAAAAAAAAAAAAAAAAAAAAAAAAAAAAAAAAAAAAAAAAAAAAAAAAAAAAAAAAAAAAAAAAAAAAAAAAAAAAAAAAAAAAAAAAAAAAAAAAAAAAAAAAAAAAAAAAAAAAAAAAAAAAAAAAAAAAAAAAAAAAAAAAAAAAAAAAAAAAAAAAAAAAAAAAAAAAAAAAAAAAAAAAAAAAAAAAAAAAAAAAAAAAAAAAAAAAAAAAAAAAAAAAAAAAAAAAAAAAAAAAAAAAAAAAAAAAAAAAAAAAAAAAAAAAAAAAAAAAAAAAAAAAAAAAAAAAAAAAAAAAAAAAAAAAAAAAAAAAAAAAAAAAAAAAAAAAAAAAAAAAAAAAAAAAAAAAAAAAAAAAAAAAAAAAAAAAAAAAAAAAAAAACAAAAAAAAAAAAAAAAAAAAAAAAAAAAAAAAAAAAAAAAAAAAAAAAAAAAAAAAAAAAAAAAAAAAAAAAAAAAAAAAAAAAAAAAAAAAAAAAAAAAAAAAAAAAAAAAAAAAAAAAAAAAAAAAAAAAAAAAAAAAAAAAAAAAAAAAAAAAAAAAAAAAAAAAAAAAAAAAAAAAAAAAAAAAAAAAAAAAAAAAAAAAAAAAAAAAAAAAAAAAAAAAAAAAAAAAAAAAAAAAAAAAAAAAACAAAAAAAAAAAAAAAAAAAAAAAAAAAAAAAAAAAAAAAAAAAAAAAAAAAAAAAAAAAAAAAAAAAAAAAAAAAAAAAAAAAAAAAAAAAAAAAAAAAAAAAAAAAAAAAAAAAAAAAAAAAAAAAAAAAAAAAAAAAAAAAAAAAAAAAAAAAAAAAAAAAAAAAAAAAAAAAAAAAAAAAAAAAAAAAAAAAAAAAAAAAAAAAAAAAAAAAAAAAAAAAAAAAAAAAAAAAAAAAAAAAAAAAAAAAAAAAAAAAAAAAAAAAAAAAAAAAAAAAAAAAAAAAAAAAAAAAAAAAAAAAAAAAAAAAAAAAAAAAAAAAAAAAAAAAAAAAAAAAAAAAAAAAAAAAAAAAAAAAAAAAAAAAAAAAAAAAAAAAAAAAAAAAAAAAAAAAAAAAAAAAAAAAAAAAAAAAAAAAAAAAAAAAAAAAAAAAAAAAAAAAAAAAAAAAAAAAAAAAAAAAAAAAAAAAAAAAAAAAAAAAAAAAAAAAAAAAAAAAAAAAAAAAAAAAAAAAAAAAAAAAAAAAAAAAAAAAAAAAAAAAAAAAAAAAAAAAAAAAAAAAAAAAAAAAAAAAAAAAAAAAAAAAAAAAAAAAAAAAAAAAAAAAAAAAAAAAAAAAAAAAAAAAAAAAAAAAAAAAAAAAAAAAAAAAAAAAAAAAAAAAAAAAAAAAAAAAAAAAAAAAAAAAAAAAAAAAAAAAAAAAAAAAAAAAAAAAAAAAAAAAAAAAAAAAAAAAAAAAAAAAAAAAAAAAAAAAAAAAAAAAAAAAAAAAAAAAAAAAAAAAAAAAAAAAAAAAAAAAAAAAAAAAAAAAAAAAAAAAAAAAAAAAAAAAAAAAAAAAAAAAAAAAAAAAAAAAA
>NZ_BAABED010000003.1:65000-71226 GCF_039539965.1 Arthrobacter methylotrophus
AAAAAAAAAAAAAAAAAAAAACAAAAAAAAAAAAAAAAAAAAAAAAAAAAAAAAAAAAAAAAAAAAAAAAAAAAAAAAAAAAAAAAAAAAAAAAAAAAAAAAAAAAAAAAAAAAAAAAAAAAAAAAAAAAAAAAAAAAAAAAAAAAAAAAAAAAAAAAAAAAAAAAAAAAAAAAAAAAAAAAAAAAAAAAAAAAAAAAAAAAAAAAAAAAAAAAAAAAAAAAAAAAAAAAAAAAAAAAAAAAAAAAAAAAAAAAAAAAAAAAAAAAAAAAAAAAAAAAAAAAAAAAAAAAAAAAAAAAAAAAAAAAAAAAAAAAAAAAAAAAAAAAAAAAAAAAAAAAAAAAAAAAAAAAAAAAAAAAAAAAAAAAAAAAAAAAAAAAAAAAAAAAAAAAAAAAAAAAAAAAAAAAAAAAAAAAAAAAAAAAAAAAAAAAAAAAAAAAAAAAAAAAAAAAAAAAAAAAAAAAAAAAAAAAAAAAAAAAAAAAAAAAAAAAAAAAAAAAAAAAAAAAAAAAAAAAAAAAAAAAAAAAAAAAAAAAAAAAAAAAAAAAAAAAAAAAAAAAAAAAAAAAAAAAAAAAAAAAAAAAAAAAAAAAAATAAAAAAAAAAAAAAAAAAAAAAAAAAAAAAAAAAAAAAAAAAAAAAAAAAAAAAAAAAAAAAAAAAACAAAAAAAAAAAAAAAAAAAAAAAAAAAAAAAAAAAAAAAAAAAAAAAAAAAAAAAAAAAAAAAAAAAAAAAAAAAAAAAAAAAAAAAAAAAAAAAAAAAAAAAAAAAAAAAAAAAAAAAAAAAAAAAAAAAAAAAAAAAAAAAAAAAAAAAAAAAAAAAAAAAAAAAAAAAAAAAAAAAAAAAAAAAAAAAAAAAAAAAAAAAAAAAAAAAAAAAAAAAAAAAAAAAAAAAAAAAATAAAAAAAAAAAAAAAAAAAAAAAAAAAAAAAAAAAAAAAAAAAAAAAAAAAAAAAAAAAAAAAAAAAAAAAAAAAAAAAAAAAAAAAAAATAAAAAAAAAAAAAAAAAAAAAAAAAAAAAAAAAAAAAAAAAAAAAAAAAAAAAAAAAAAAAAAAAAAAAAAAAAAAAAAAAAAAAAAAAAAAAAAAAAAAAAAAAAAAAAAAAAAAAAAAAAAAAAAAAAAAAAAAAAAAAAAAAAAAAAAAAAAAAAAAAAAAAAAAAAAAAAAAAAAAAAAAAAAAAAAAAAAAAAAAAAAAAAAAAAAAAAAAAAAAAAAAAAAAAAAAAAAAAAAAAAAAAAAAAAAAAAAAAAAAAAAAAAAAAAAAAAAAAAAAAAAAAAAAAAAAAAAAAAAAAAAAAAAAAAAAAAAAAAAAAAAAAAAAAAAAAAAAAAAAAAAAAAAAAAAAAAAAAAAAAAAAAAAAAAAAAAAAAAAAAAAAAAAAAAAAAAAAAAAAAAAAAAAAAAAAAAAAAAAAAAAAAAAAAAAAAAAAAAAAAAAAAAAAAAAAAAAAAAAAAAAAAAATAAAAAAAAAAAAAAAAAAAAAAAAAAAAAAAAAAAAAAAAAAAAAAAAAAAAAAAAAAAAAAAAAAAAAAAAAAAAAAAAAAAAAAAAAAAAAAAAAAAAAAAAAAAAAAAAAAAAAAAAAAAAAAAAAAAAAAAAAAAAAAAAAAAAAAAAAAAAAAAAAAAAAAAAAAAAAAAAAAAAAAAAAAAAAAAAAAAAAAAAAAAAAAAAAAAAAAAAAAAAAAAAAAATAAAAAAAAAAAAAAAAAAAAAAAAAAAAAAAAAAAAAAAAAAAAAAAAAAAAAAAAAAAAAAAAAAAAAAAAAAAAAAAAAAAAAAAAAAAAAAAAAAAAAAAAAAAAAAAAAAAAAAAAAAAAAAAAAAAAAAAAAAAAAAAAAAAAAAAAAAAAAAAAAAAAAAAAAAAAAAAAAAAAAAAAAAAAAAAAAAAAAAAAAAAAAAAAAAAAAAAAAAAAAAAAAAAAAAAAAAAAAAAAAAAAAAAAAAAAAAAAAAAAAAAAAAAAAAAAAAAAAAAAAAAAAAAAAAAAAAAAAAAAAAAAAAAAAAAAAAAAAAAAAAAAAAAAAAAAAAAAAAAAAAAAAAAAAAAAAAAAAAAAAAAAAAAAAAAAAAAAAAAAAAAAAAAAAAAAAAAAAAAAAAAAAAAAAAAAAAAAAAAAAAAAAAAAAAAAAAAAAAAAAAAAAAAAAAAAAAAAAAAAAAAAAAAAAAAAAAAAAAAAAAAAAAAAAAAAAAAAAAAAAAAAAAAAAAAAAAAAAAAAAAAAAAAAAAAAAAAAAAAAAAAAAAAAAAAAAAAAAAAAAAAAAAAAAAAAAAAAAAAAAAAAAAAAAAAAAAAAAAAAAAAAAAAAAAAAAAAAAAAAAAAAAAAAAAAAAAAAAAAAAAAAAAAAAAAAAAAAAAAAAAAAAAAAAAAAAAAAAAAAAAAAAAAAAAAAAAAAAAAAAAAAAAAAAAAAAAAAAAAAAAAAAAAAAAAAAAAAAAAAAAAAAAAAAAAAAAAAAAAAAAAAAAAAAAAAAAAAAAAAAAAAAAAAAAAAACAAAAAAAAAAAAAAAAAAAAAAAAACAAAAAAAAAAAAAAAAAAAAAAAAAAAAAAAAAAAAAAAAAAAAAAAAAAAAAAAAAAAAAAAAAAAAAAAAAAAAAAAAAAAAAAAAAAAAAAAAAAAAAAAAAAAAAAAAAAAAAAAAAAAAAAAAAAAAAAAAAAAAAAAAAAAAAAAAAAAAAAAAAAAAAAAAAAAAAAAAAAAAAAAAAAAAAAAAAAAAAAAAAAAAAAAAAAAAAAAAAAAAAAAAAAAAAAAAAAAAAAAATAAAAAAAAAAAAAAAAAAAAAAAAAAAAAAAAAAAAAAAAAAAAAAAAAAAAAAAAAAAACAAAAAAAAAAAAAAAAAAAAAAAATAAAAAAAAAAAAAAAAAAAAAAAAAAAAAAAAAAAAAAAAAAAAAAAAAAAAAAAAAAAAAAAAAAAAAAAAAAAAAAAAAAAAAAAAAAAAAAAAAAAAAAAAAAAAAAAAAAAAAAAAAAAAAAAAAAAAAAAAAAAAAAAAAAAAAAAAAAAAAAAAAAAAAAAAAAAAAAAAAAAAAAAAAAAAAAAAAAAAAAAAAAAAAAAAAAAAAAAAAAAAAAAAAAAAAAAAAAAAAAAAAAAAAAAAAAAAAAAAAAAAAAAAAAAAAAAAAAAAAAAAAAAAAAAAAAAAAAAAAAAAAAAAAAAAAAAAAAAAAAAAAAAAAAAAAAAAAAAAAAAAAAAAAAAAAAAAAAAAAAAAAAAAAAAAAAAAAAAAAAAAAAAAAAAAAAAAAAAAAAAAAAAAAAATAAAAAAAAAAAAAAAAAAAAAAAAAAAAAAAAAAAAAAAAAAAAAAAAAAAAAAAAAAAAAAAAAAAAAAAAAAAAAAAAAAAAAAAAAAAAAAAAAAAAAAAAAAAAAAAAAAAAAAAAAAAAAAAAAAAAAAAAAAAAAAAAAAAAAAAAAAAAAAAAAAAAAAAAAAAAAAAAAAAAAAAAAAAAAAAAAAAAAAAAAAAAAAAAAAAAAAAAAAAAAAAAAAAAAAAAAAAAAAAAAAAAAAAAAAAAAAAAAAAAAAAAAAAAAAAAAAAAAAAAAAAAAAAAAAAAAAAAAAAAAAAAAAAAAAAAAAAAAAAAAAAAAAAAAAAAAAAAAAAAAAAAAAAACAAAAAAAAAAAAAAAAAAAAAAAAAAAAAAAAAAAAAAAAAAAAAAAAAAAAAAAAAAAAAAAAAAAAAAAAAAAAAAAAAAAAAAAAAAAAAAAAAAAAAAAAAAAAAAAAAAAAAAAAAAAAAAAAAAAAAAAAAAAAAAAAAAAAAAAAAAAAAAAAAAAAAAAAAAAAAAAAAAAAAAAAAAAAAAAAAAAAAAAAAAAAAAAAAAAAAAAAAAAAAAAAAAAAAACAAAAAAAAAAAAAAAAAAAAAAAAAAAAAAAAAAAAAAAAAAAAAAAAAAAAAAAAAAAAAAAAAAAAAAAAAAAAAAAAAAAAAAAAAAAAAAAAAAAAAAAATAAAAAAAAAAAAAAAAAAAAAAAAAAAAAAAAAAAAAAAAAAAAAAAAAAAAAAAAAAAAAAAAAAAAAAAAAAAAAAAAAAAAAAAAAAAAAAAAAAAAAAAAAAAAAAAAAAAAAAAAAAAAAAAAAAAAAAAAAAAAAAAAAAAAAAAAAAAAAAAAAAAAAAAAAAAAAAAAAAAAAAAAAAAAAAAAAAAAAAAAAAAAAAAAAAAAAAAAAAAAAAAAAAAAAAAAAAAAAAAAAAAAAAAAAAAAAAAAAAAAAAAAAAAAAAAAAAAAACAAAAAAAAAAAAAAAAAAAAAAAAAAAAAAAAAAAAAAAAAAAAAAAAAAAAAAAAAAAAAAAAAAAAAAAAAAAAAAAAAAAAAAAATAAAAAAAAAAAAAAAAAAAAAAAAAAAAAAAAAAAAAAAAAAAAAAAAAAAAAAAAAAAAAACAAAAAAAAAAAAAAAAAAAAAAAAAAAAAAAAAAAAAAAAAAAAAAAAAAAAAAAAAAAAAAAAAAAAAAAAAAAAAAAAAAAAAAAAAAAAAAAAAAAAAAAAAAAAAAAAAAAAAAAAAAAAAAAAAAAAAAAAAAAAAAAAAAAAAAAAAAAAAAAAAAAAAAAAAAAAAAAAAAAAAAAAAAAAAAAAAAAAAAAAAAAAAAAAAAAAAAAAAAAAAAAAAAAAAAAAAAAAAAAAAAAAAAAAAAAAAAAAAAAAAAAAAAAAAAAAAAAAAAAAAAAAAAAAAAAAAAAAAAAAAAAAAAAAAAAAAAAAAAAAAAAAAAAAAAAAAAAAAAAAAAAAAAAAAAAAAAGAAAAAAAAAAAAAAAAAAAAAAAAAAAAAAAAAAAAAAAAAAAAAAAAAAAAAAAAAAAAAAAAAAAAAAAAAAAAAAAAAAAAAAAAAAAAAAAAAAAAAAAAAAAAAAAAAAAAAAAAAAAAAAAAAAAAAAAAAAAAAAAAAAAAAAAAAAAAAAAAAAAAAAAAAAAAAAAAAAAAAAAAAAAAAAAAAAAAAAAAAAAAAAAAAAAAAAAAAAAAAAAAAAAAAAAAAAAAAAAAAAAAAAAAAAAAAAAAAAAAAAAAAAAAAAAAAAAAAAAAAAAAAAAAAACAAAAAAAAAAAAAAAAAAAAAAAAAAAAAAAAAAAAAAAAAAAAAAAAAAAAAAAAAAAAAAAAAAAAAAAAAAAAAAAAAAAAAAAAAAAAAAAAAAAAAAAAAAAAAAAAAAAAAAAAAAAAAAAAAAAAAAAAAAAAAATAAAAAAAAAAAAAAAAAAAAAAAAAAAAAAAAAAAAAAAAAAAAAAAAAAAAAAAAAAAAAAAAAAAAAAAAAAAAAAAAAAAAAAAAAAAAAAAAAAAAAAAAAAAAAAAAAAAAAAAAAAAAAAAAAAAAAAAAAAAAAAAAAAAAAAAAAAAAAAAAAAAAAAAAAAAAAAAAAAAAAAAAAAAAAAAAAAAAAAAAAAAAAAAAAAAAAAAAAAAAAAAAAAAAAAAAAAAAAAAAAAAAAAAAAAAAAAAAAAAAAAAAAAAAAAAAAAAAAAAAAAAAAAAAAAAAAAAAAAAAAAAAAAAAAAAAAAAAAAAAAAAAAAAAAAAAAAAAAAAAAAAAAAAAAAAAAAAAAAAAAAAAAAAAAAAAAAAAAAAAAAAAAAAAAAAAAAAAAAAAAAAAAAAAAAAAAAAAAAAAAAAAAAAAAAAAAAAAAAAAAAAAAAAAAAAAAAAAAAAAAAAAAAAAAAAAAATAAAAAAAAAAAAAAAAAAAAAAAAAAAAAAAAAAAAAAAAAAAAAAAAAAAAAAAAAAAAAAAAAAAAAAAAAAAAAAAAAAAAAAAAAAAAAAAAAAAAAAAAAAAAAAAAAAAAAAAAAAAAAAAAAAAAAAAAAAAAAAAAAAAAAAAAAAAAAAAAAAAAAAAAAAAAAAAAAAAAAAAAAAAAAAAAAAAAAAAAAAAAAAAAAAAAAAAAAAAAAAAAAAAAAAAAAAAAAAAAAAAAAAAAAAAAAAAAAAAAAAAAAAAAAAAAAAAAAAAAGAAAAAAAAAAAAAAAAAAAAAAAAAAAAAAAAAAAAAAAAAAAAAAAAAAAAAAAAAAAAAAAAAAAAAAAAAAAAAAAAAAAAAAAAAAAAAAAAAAAAAAAAAAAAAAAAAAAAAAAAAAAAAAAAAAAAAAAAAAAAAAAAAAAAAAAAAAAAAAAAAAAAAAAAAAAAAAAAAAAAAAAAAAAAAAAAAAAAAAAAAAAAAAAAAAAAAAAAAAAAAAAAAAAAAAAAAAAAAAAAAAAAAAAAAAAAAAAAAAAAAAAAAAAAAAAAAAAAAAAAAAAAAAAAAAAAAAAAAAAAAAAAAAAAAAAAAAAAAAAAAAAAAA
>NZ_BAABED010000004.1 GCF_039539965.1 Arthrobacter methylotrophus
TCCAGGCCCCAGAGCCGACGCCGGAGCAGACGCCGGAAGTCAAGGGCACCTCGCGCGACTGAGCCGCCCCGATACGATGGGTGCGCACATTCCCGGTGAAACATGACGACTGAGGCGAGCGAACTTGCAATACATCTCTACCCGTGGCGGCACGCTCGGTTCTTACTCCGACGTTCTTCTCGAGGGCCTCGCGCCGAACGGCGGGCTCGCCGTGCCGGAGCTGCTACCTCGCTTCACGAACGAGGACCTCGAGAGCTGGCGCTCGCTCGACTACGCAGGTCTCGCGACGGCGGTGCTTGGACTCTTCGCGACCGACATCCCGCGCGAAGACCTGGAGCAGCTCACGGCGCACGCGTACGGCGAGGGTCGTTTCGTTTCCGAGGACGTCGTGCCGCTCCAGAAACTGGATGCGCAGCTCACGCTCGTCGGCCTGTCCGAGGGGCCGACCCTCGCGTTCAAGGACATGGCCATGCAGTACCTCGGGCAGACGCTCGACTACGTGCTCGGCAAGCGCGACCGCGTCCTCAACGTGCTCGGCGCGACGTCCGGCGACACCGGCTCGGCCGCCGAGCATGCGCTGCGCGGTCGCGAGCGCGTCTCCGTCTTCATGCTCTCGCCGCAGGGCCGCATGAGCGCTTTCCAGCGCGCGCAGATGTACTCGCTGCAGGACGAGAACGTGCACAACATAGCGGTCAAGGGAGTCTTCGACGACTGCCAGAACCTCGTGAAGCGCCTCGCGGAGGGACATCGACTTCAAGCGCGCCAACAACATCGGCGCCGTCAACTCCATCAACTTCGGCCGCATCTCGGCCCAGATCGCCTACTACGTGTGGGCGTGGCTGCGTGCGACCGACGAACTGTCGGCGGATGCGCGCGACGGCTCTTCGAGGTGTCGTTCGCGTCCCGTCCGGCAACTTCGGCAACATCCTCTCGGCCTGTACGCGAAGTTCATGGGCCTGCCCGTGCGCAAGCTTGTCCTCGCGGTCAACGAGAACAACGTCCTCGACGAGTTCTTCCGCACGGGCTTCTACCGCCCGCGCAACGCTGAGAACACGCTCGCCACGTCGAGCCCGTCGATGGATGTGTCGCGCGCGTCGAACCTCGAGCGCTTCGTGTTCGAGCTGCTCGGCCGCGACGGCGGTCGCACCGCTGCCGCGTGGAGCGAGCTCGCCGAGACGGGCGAGATCGACCTGTCGGAGGCACAGCACACGTTCGAGCCGCTCTTCGGCATCGTCAGCGGCACGAGCACCCACGCGGACCGCCCTCGCGACGATCCGCAGCGTGCACGACGCATCCGGTGTCACGATCGACCCGCACACCGCCGACGGCGTGAAGGTCGCGCGCGAGCACCTCGAGGACGGCGTGCCCATGCTCGTGCTCGAGACCGCGAAGCCGCAGAAGTTCGCCGACACGATCTCCGAGGCGCTCGGCGCTCAGGTGGAGGTCGACGCGGAGACGCAGGCCCTCCTCGACGCCCCGCAGCGGGTCGTCGAGCTCGACGACGACGAGCAGGCTCTGCGCGCGTTCATCTCGGAGCGCGTACTGCGCTGACCCGCACCTGCTTGGCGGCCCCCGGCCGCCCCGACGGGCACAAGAGTTGGACAGATGCACCTCTCCTGATCTCAGGGGGATGCATCTGGCCAGCTTTTCTCGTGGGGTTGGCGCCGCGCGAGGTGCCTACTTGTAGTGGCTCTCGCCGCGGGCGGCTTCTCGACGACGTCCTGGATGCGCGCGGCGCGGATCGCGGGAGTCTTGATGTTCGTGATGCGGAAGATGACCTGGAAGCGCTCCTGCTTCTTCATCGCCTCGAAGTAGGCGAGCGCAGCCGGGTTCGCGTCGAGCGCGGCCTTGAGGTCGGCTGGCAGAGCCGCGTCCTTGACCCGGTAGGCGCCGTCCAACTTCCGTGATGGATGCGCCCCACCGGCGTGCAATGGCTGCCACACGTTCGTATCGTCACGCGAGTTGGCCGGCGGTGCTCACCGAGTCCAGAAGTGGACGTGCAGGGCCGAGTCCGGCTTCAGCGCGTGACGGCCACGGCGGGGTAGCGCGCCTCGAGGTCGGAGACCGCCGCCGAGTAGGTGGAGTGCGTGTGTACGACGGCGTTCGCGTCCGGTCTTGCCCGCAGTACGGCGGCGTGCAAGAACGCCTCCTTGGTCGGCGCTGGCCCGTCGATGTGACGGCCGGCAGCATCGATAACGGAGAGCGCGTCTGGCTCGACCCGCCCGAGGCTGACCCCCGTGGGGGTAACGAGGATCTGCTCACCAGAGCGCACGCTGACGTTGCCCGTGCTTCCGTGGGTGAGGCCCCGCGAGAACAGGGAACGTGCCGCGTTGGCGAGCTCCTCCCGGGAACGCTGCTCGCCGGTGGGGCTCATCAAACCACCACGGTCTCCTCGAGAGCTTCGGCGAGGAATCTGACCTCGCCGAAGTTGCCGACTTCAGGAGGAGCGAGATCGGGCCTCGTCGACCGTGTGGATCCAGGGCACACCCGTGCGATCTCGGCGCCGATAATGGCGCCCTGAATGCCGAGCGCAGTCACGACGGCCCCGAGGTCTCGCCGCCGGCGACGATGACCCGCGCCGTGCCTCTGGCGCGCAACCCGACTGCGATGAGCCCCATAGCGGTTTCGAGGATGCCGGACGCTGTGTCTGTCCCGAGTTTCGAGCTGCACAGCGCGCAGCTCAGCCGGTGGCAGCGAGGAGAAGAACAGCGGCTCCTTGACGGTGTCCAGCTCGTCGAACCATCGCAGCGCGTCCCCGGCGAGTGCGAGGGGGTCCTGTGTGCGCCGGGCATCGAGCTGGAACGAGGGGTGGCCGTGCGACTGCAGCACGGCGATCTGCTGCAACGTGCGCGCCGAGCAGCTGCAGGCGAGCACCGCGGCTGACCCTGGTGCTGGCAGGAGGTCGTCGCCCAGCTCGAACGCGGCGAGCGACGCGGCTCGCGTCTCGGTGACGGCGGTCGCGAGCCCTCTGGCGAGGCCAGCAGCGCCGGTCAGGAGCGGGTCGCCCAGGCAGGCCCGGCCGATCTGGACCAGGTCGTCCTCTGTCAGGGCATCGACAACTGCGTAGCTTCGTGTCTCCGTAGCACCTCGCGAATCCGCGTCCACCAGCGCGTCGAGGCGCTGGCGGAGGTGGATGCTCCCGCTGCGCACGGCTCGCAGGTCCAGGAGTTCGACGCGAGCGGTGGTCTGCGCCTGCAGCAGCCTTGGCACGGACGAGTCGGTCATGGGCGTGAGGGGTGATGGCGAAGCGGCGACTCGTCGAGACGCTGCCGGTCGACGAACAGATGCCCCATGTACTGCGTCCTCAGGTGCTCAGGCGCGCTCGGAACCGCGACGATGACCCGGGATCCGACAAGTGCGGCCAGCGCATCCGCAACCGGCCCGATGTTGCCTTCCGGTTTGGAGTCGAAGGTCGAGCAGTACTTGAAGAAGAGCTGCGTCGCACCGTGCGCGAGCAGCCCACTCGGCTGCGGCGAGCGACTGGGCGACCGCGTCAGCCGGGGCCACGGTGCGTGTCTTGAGCGCGATGACGATGGCGTCGTGCTCGGGCAGCGATTCGACCGGTCTGGTGCGCCGAAATAGATGAGCGTGCGCAGCCCGCCCTGCCGGAGCGCGACGGCCACGTCGGTGCCGCCAGTGAAGTCGTCGGCGATCGCGCCGATCACGAGCGTTGTCCCGCCGCGTTGAGGCGTGCGGCCAGGAGATCGGCCGCGCTGCCGGGGGTGGAGAAGAGCGGGACGTCGAGCTGCTCGCTCAGCAGGGGAGCGGCGGGGGCAAGTGAGTACTGGGCGAGGAGGATGGCATCGAAGGGAGTGCTGACGCCCTCGATCGCCGTGGCGATCTCACGAGCGAGCGCCTCGGGTCCGGGCAGGTGTGGTCGTGGGACATCACCGACCTCTACTCGCCCTGGCGGGGCAAGACGTTCAAGGCGTACAAGGTCATCGATATCTACTCCCGCCGCATCGTGGGGTTCCGTGTCGAGGACCGGGAAGTAGATTCCCTCGCGAGGGACATGTTCGAGGACGCGATTCGAGCGCATGGCGCGCCCCAATTCGTGCACGCGGATTCCGGGGCAGCGATGCGCTCGACTCTGTTGCGCGATGCCCTGGCCGCGCATGGCGTGGGCATGTCGCATAACCGCCCGTACACGTCGAACGACAACCCGTTCTCCGAGGCCGGATTCCGGACCATGAAGTACCGGCCCGGCTACCCGAAAGTGTTCACCGACCTCGACGCGGCCCGCGCCTACATCCAGGACTACGTGATCTGGTACAACACGGAGCATCGGCATTCCGCGATCGCGTTATTCACGCCCGCGCAGGTCCACGACGGCTCCTGGCGGCAGATCTGGACGGCCCGCGATACCGCACTTCAGGTCTACCACGACGCTCATCCCGCGCGCTTCCGAGCCCGCCCGAAGACCCCATCACCAGCCAGCCGAGTCGGCATCAACCTCCCCAACGAACCCGTCGCAGCATGACGCAAGTGACTCCACACAGCTTGACATTCGTGCCCGGGGTCGGTCTGAGGTGTTTCGTCCGCAAGTTGGTCAGGTGAAGCGCGCTAGTCCTCGAGCAGGTCGAGGAGGGTGCGGATGATCGCCTCGCGTTCTTCTCGCTCGGCAGGAGCTTGGCTGCCTCGGGGAGGCTCTCGCGTGACTCGGTGACGAACGACGTCGAGTGGTAGAGGCCGTCGCCGACGAGCTTCGTCATGTGGGCTACGAGGGGGCTGCCGGTCGACTCGAGGATCGCGTCGTGCCACGAACGCTCGAGTTCGAGGATGGCCCGGGTTGCGCTCTGGTTGCCGTTGCGGGAGAGATTCATGACGGCGAGCCAGGCGGTGTCGAGCTCGTCGCCGACGGAGCTGCTCATCTCGATGAAGTGGCGGACCGTGGTCGCAGCGTCGCCCTGCAGCTGATCTGCGCTGGCCCGAGCCATGCCCGCGAAGCGCGCGATGAGCGCATCCGCCAACGCCTCCTTCGACGGGAAGTGGTAGATGAGCCCGCCCTTGGAGACGCCGGCGATGCGGGCGACGGCGTCGAGGGTGGTCGCGGCGACGCCCACTGTTGTCAGTGACTCCTCGTAGGCGTCGAGGATCTTCTCTCTGGCGGAGCTCATGGCCGCCATCCTACAGTTGCCAACTGTACCGGCTGGTCGGTATAGTCCTCTTTCATGACCACACTGATCGAACAGCGCGCAGGCCGGAAGGAATGGCTCGGCCTCGCGGTGCTGATGCTCCCGTCCTCCTCGTGTCGATCGACAACACGGTCCTGAGCTTCGCCCTTCCCTACATCGCGCTCGACCTCGAGCCGAGTGCGGCGATGCAGCTCTGGATCATCGACATCTACCCGCTGGTTCTGGCCGGACTGCTCGTCACGATGGGCTCGTTCGGCGACCGCATCGGCCGCCGGAAGCTGCTGCTCATCGGATCGACGGCTTCGCGCTCGTCTCGGTGCTGGCCGCGTTCTCCGTCTCGGCCGAGATGCTCCTGCTCTCGCGACTGCTGCTCGGTGTCTTCGGCGCCATGATCATGCCCTGCACGCTCTCGCTGCTGCGCGGCATGTTCCACGACCGCGCGCAGCGCCGCCTCGCCATCGCCATCTGGGCGACCGGCTTCTCAGCGGGCACGGCCATCGGGCCGATCGTCGGCGGCGTGCTCCTCGAGCACTTCCACTGGGGCTCCGTGTTCCTCATCGCGGTGCCGTTCCTGCTGCCGCTCCTGATCTTCGCGCCCCTGCTCGTCACCGAGTCGCGCGACCCGAACCCCGGCCCCATCGACGTGCCCGCGATCCTGCTCTCGATGGCGGCGCTTGCTCCATCGTCTTCGCCATCAAGCACACGGCGACCGACGGCCTCGACTTCATCTCGGTCGGCGCGCTCCTGGTTGGCCTGCTCTCCGGCTGGCTGTTCGTGCGGCGACTCCTGAAGCAGGAGAACCCGATCCTCGACATGCGACTCTTCGCGGTGCCCGCCTTCACCGGCTCGGTGCTCGTGAACCTCGTGAGCGTCGTCGCGCTCGTCGGACTGCTCTTCTTCCTGTCGCAGCACCTGCAGCTCATCCTCGGCCTCACGCCACTCCAGGCTGGCCTCATGCTGCTGCCAGGAACGGTCATGATGATCGTTGCCGGCCTCCTCATCGTGCGGGTTGTGCGCCACGTGAAGGTGCACATCGCGATGGCGTTCGGGCTCGGGCTCGCCTTCCTCGCCTACCTGTCGCTCGCCATCACGGGCGGCTCCGCGCCGCTCTGGATGCTCGTGGCGGCGTTCACGCTGCTCGCGGCCGGCATCGCGATCGCCGAGACGCTCTCGAACGACGTCATCATCGCGAGTGTGCCGCCCGCCAAGGCCGGTGCCGCATCCGCGGTCTCGGAGACGGCGTACGAGGTTGGTGCGGTGCTCGGGACAAGCGTGCTCGGCGGGGTGCTCACCGCGAGCTACCGGTCCGGCATGGTTGTGCCGGAGGGCGCGACAGCTGAGCAGGCGCACGCGGCACGCGAGACCCTCGCTGGCGCCGTGAACGTCTCGAACGAGCTCGAGGCGGGCGGCATGACGGCGCAGGCGCAGACGCTCCTCGACTCGGCGTTCCACGCCTTTGATGCTGGTAGCACCGTCACGTCGGCGGTCGGCGCCGTGCTCATGGTTGGCGCGATCTTCCTCGCGCTGCGCATGGTCGGCAAGGCCTCGGCGTAGCTCGCGGCGGGGCTGGGAAATCGGCAGAAATCGCGCGAGACACCCGGACCCGGTACTGTCGCAGTCGAGCCGTCTTCCAACGCAGGAATCCGCTTCTGCACTGAATTCGTTCCGCAGTGGGTGGGCTACTCGACCGTGATGGCTGTTTGCGTGTATTGCCACACCCAGAGGAGAACGAACGCATGAAGATCGGACTGCTGACCAGCGGCGGCGACTGCCCCGGACTCAACGCTGTCATTCGCGGCAGCGTGCTCCACGGCATCAAGACCTACGACAACGAGTTCGTGGGCTTCCGCGACGGCTGGCGGGGCGTCATTGAGGGCGATGTCATGGACCTCCCCCGCACGAAGGTGCGCGGCCTCGCGAAGCAGGGCGGCACGATCCTCGGCACCTCGCGCACGAACCCGTTCGACGGCCCCAACGGTGGACCGGACAAACATCTCCGTCATGATGGAGCGCCATTCGGTGGATGCTCTCATCGCGATCGGCGGCGAGGGCACGCTCGCCGGCGCGAAGCGCCTGGCTGACGCGGGCATCCCGGTCATCGGCGTGCCGAAGACCATCGACAACGACCTCCAGGCAACCGACTACACGTTCGGGTTCGACACGGCCGTGCAGATCGCGACCGACGCCATGGATCGTCTCCGCACGACCGGCGAGTCGCACCACCGCGTGATGGTGGCCGAGGTCATGGGTCGCCACGTCGGCTGGATCGCCCTGCACTCTGGCATGGCGGCCGGCGCGCACGCCGTGCTCATCCCCGAGCAGAAGGTCGCGATGACGCAGGTCGCCGAATGGGTCAAGGAGGTGCACCAGCGTGGCCGCTCGCCGCTGGTCGTCGTCGCCGAGGGCTTCATCCCCGAGGGTATGGACGATGTGCTCTCACAGGGCACCGAGGTTTCCGGGCGTCCGCTGCTCGGCGGTGTCGGCGACTACGTGACCGCTGAGCTCGAGAAGCTCACGGGCATTGAGACCCGCAACACGACGCTCGGCCACATCCAGCGTGGTGGTGCGCCGACCGGGTTCGACCGCGTGCTCGCGACCCGCTTCGGCCAGTACGCCGTCGACATGGTCAACGCGAAGCAGTGGGGCAACATGGTTGCGCTTCGCGGCACTGAGATGCAGACGGTCGCCTTCGAGGAGGCGCTCGACGGCCTCAAGACCGTCCCGCAGGACCGCTGGGACCAGGCGAAGATCTTCTTCGGCCGCTAGGCCGCCGGGTCGCTGACCTGGGACAGACGAAGAGGGCGGATGCGCGTGCATCCGCCCTCTTCGTTCGTCTGGGGTGTGTTGGCGGCCCTAGTGGGCGCCGGTCGGCCCGACCAGCGCCCCGCTCAGGGAGCCCGTGAGGATGACGACGGCGAGCACGATGACGGCCGCGCTCATCGTGATGGGACGGTCGACGAACCACCGCACGATGCGCTGTAACGAGAAGCCCTTCGCGGGCGCGTCGCGCCAGCCGCCCTCGAGTGCGCCGCGGCGCTCGGCCCACCAGTCGTAGAGTAGGGTCGCGAACGGCGGGATCGCCGCGAACCAGCCGAGCCCGAACATCCACCACGGCCAGCGCTGGTTGATGCCGACGAACGCCGTCACGACCAGGTAGACCATGAACATCGCGCCGTGCAGCGAACCGCCGACTGACACGAGCAGGTCGGTGGTCTGCGTCACGTACTTGAGGAACATGCCGGTGAGCAGAAGAGCCCACGTGATGGCCTCGCCGATCGAGACGGCGCGCAGCAGATGCGCGGGGTGAGGTGCCTGCCGTGTGCGGTGGTCCCGGGGGTTGTCGCCTCGGCCTGCGTCATCGGCGCGCTCGCCCTCTTCGCTTCAGGCAACGTCTAGACGCGTGCGAGGAGCGCCTCGACGGCGCTGCGGAAGATCGGGAGCCCGTCGAGGCCGGAGGCCATGTGGGTCGCCGTGTCCGGCCCGAAGCCGAGCTCGACCGCGTGCTCGGGGTGCGGCATGAGGCCGACCACGTTGCCGCGCTCGTTGGTGAGGCCAGCGATGTTGTTGCGCGAGCCGTTCGGGTTGACGTCGACGTAGCGGAACGCGACCTGGCCCTCGCCTTCGATGCGCGCGAGCGTCTCGTCGTCGGCGATGAACCCACCCTCGCCGTTCTTCAGCGGGATGGTGATCTCGGCGTTCTTCTCGTACGCGTTGGTCCACACGGTGTCGTTGTTCTCGACGCGGAGCACCTGGTCGCGGCACACGAACTTGCCGTGGTCATTGCGGATGAGCCCACCGGGCAGGAGGTGCGCCTCGGTCAGCATCTGGAAGCCATTGCAGATTCCGAGCACGGGCAGGCCGCGTTGGCGGCCGTGATGACCTCGGCCATAATCGGCGAGTGGCTCGCGATCGCGCCAGCACGGAGGTAGTCGCCGTAGCTGAAGCCGCCGGGAAGGATGATGGCGTCGACGCCGTGCAGGTCGTGCTCGCCGTGCCAGAGGGCGACGGCCTCGCCGCCTGCGAGGCGGACTGCGCGCTGCGCGTCACGGTCGTCGAGCGAACCGGGGAAGGTGATGACGCCGACGCGGGGGCTCACTTGGTGGAGCCGTTCGACTGGACCTCGGACGCGGTGACGGACGCGAGGGAGGCCTCAGTGTCGGCGGCAGGCACGTCGTCGACCTCGTCGGCGTCTTCAGCTGACTCGGTGCCATCAGGCAGGACATCGATGGAGATGACATCTTCGATGACCCCGTTGGCGAGGAGCTCGTCGGCGACCTGCGAGATCTCCTCCATGAGCTCGGCCGTGACCTCGCGGTCGGTCGTGATCTCGAAGCGCTTGCCAACGCGCACGTCGTGCAGGTGGTCCTTGCCGAGGCGCGAGAGGGCTCCGGCGACGGCCTTGCCCTGCGGGTCGAGGAGTTCCTGCTTTGGCATGACGATGACGACGATCTTGGCATCGGGAGCGGCTCCGATCGGTGGAGGAAAGAGACGGCCCCCAGCTTACCGTCAGCCGCCGTCGCGCGAGGCTCGCTCAGAATGTCGGTGCACACGCATAGCCTTGACCCATATTCGCGGCCGTGGGCACCCCCGCCGGCCGCCTCGCTGACATTTCGGGAGCATCCATGCGCGACAAGCTCAAGCGCCTCTTCGGTGGCGGCAAACAGGACCGTTCCGTACAGGAACGCCAGGCCGGTCTGCCGGCACCGTCCGCCGCATCGGTCGCTGCGCAGCTTGCGGCCCAGGCCGCTGCACCTGTCGAGCACCTCGACGCCCCCGCGCGCGACGAGGTGATGGTGGGCGGCAACGCCGTGCAGGCGTACGCGCCAGACGACGGCGAGGGCCGGGGGCGGCGCCCAACGAGTGTCGGCGTCATGTGGACCGACCAGCTGGGTCGGGTAGCGACGCGCGCGCTGCAGGGCCTGGTCATCGTTGCCGCCGCAGCCCTGCTGATCTTCGCCGGGCTGCAGGTCACGATCGTCGTCATCCCCGTGCTGCTGGCGCTCATCGTCTCGGCAGCGGCCTGGCCCATCATCAGATTCCTCACCTCGAAGAAGTGGCCGCCCGCTCTCGCGACCGTGACAGTGCTGCTCGCCATCATCGTCTTCCTGGGCGGCGCCCTCACGACGGTTGTGCTGCTGGTTCGCAACCAGTGGGCGAGCTCTCCGACCAGGCGGTGCAGGGCTTCAACCAGGCGATCGAGTGGGTCAATGCGACGTTCCCCATCGCGATCAACCAGGACCAGATCAACGAGTGGATTGGTCAGGCGCAGGACTTCATCTTCACGAGCCAGTTCGGAAACGCTGCGGCGAGCGGCTCACCGCTGGCATCTCCGGGGTGACGACGTTCATCACGAGCGGCGTGCTCTTCGTGGTCATACTGTTCTTCTTCATGAAGGACGGGCCGCTCATCTGGGGCTTCCTCACGAAGCCGCTCAAGGGTGCGAACAAGCGCCGCGCGAGGCTCATGGGCTCACGTGCCGTCGAGGTCATGGGCGGCTACGTCCGCGGCACAGTCATCGTCGCCCTGGTGGATGCGGTGTTCATCGGCATCGGCCTCGCGATCGTCGGGGTTCCCCTCGCGTTCCCGCTCGCCGTGCTCGTGTTCATCCTCGCGTTCATCCCCATCGTGGGTGCCACGCTGGCCGGCATCCTTGCTGCGCTCGTCGCCCTCGTCACGAACGGGCTCGTCCCGGCCATCGTGGTCGTCGGAATCGTGGTGCTCGTTCAACCAGCTCGAGGGCAACTTCCTCCAGCCGGTTGTGCTCGGCAAGTCGCTCAAGCTGCACGAACTCGTTGTGCTCATCGCCTTGACCGTCGGCACGATTCTGGGCGGCATCATCGGCACGCTCCTCGCGGTGCCCGTCGCGGCCGTCAGCTGGGCGCTCATCCGCGCCTGGTACGAGCCGCTCGAGCAGCTGCAGGAAGACGAGGCTGTTCCTGACGACATGCGGACGAGGCTGCCGTGGCGCAAAGACCTCGGCGACGAAGACGCGGCAGTCGGCACCGCACCCGGCGCCAAAAGTTCGAACATCGACGTCTGATGTGGGCGCAGCTGACCCGGGGCATCCGGAGAAGGGGATGCTCGTTGAGCTCAGCTCGGCGGGCATCGCCGTCGCGGTGCTGGTCGGTGTCTGGACGCTGTACACGATCGCCGACATCACGCAGTTCCCCTATGACGCCTCGGCGTGGTCGTACGTGGGCATGGCGGCTCCGGCGCTCCTCGGCATCTGGCTGATCGTCGAGCTCCTCGGTGTACCCGATACCCAAGAACGTCCGCTGCTCGTGCGCTTCATGGTGCGCACGATGGTGGTCGGGCCGGTGCTCTTCACAGTCGCTTGGCTGCTCGGTTCGCTGCTCCTGCTCGTGCTGACGTTCACGGGCGGCATCGTCCTGAACTCAACGAGACGGACTCGCCGGTCGCCGAACTGCTGCTCAACGCTTTCCTCACCTGGTTGCTGGCGTCGCGGCTGTGCTCGGCGGGGCGCTTGTCGGCCTCGTGTTCGTCGTCCTTCCGGTCATGTCCTGGCGTGATCCCGCGCGGGCCGCGTCGATCAACGCCGAGCCGGCGCCGAGGGGGAGCCTCGCCAGGGCTCGGCTTGAGCGGCTGACCTTCGCGGGCATGCTCATGCTCGTCTTCCTCGCCCCGCGCGCTGTGGGTGTCTGGTGAGAACAACGCGCGCGGAAGGAACGCCGCGGAGGCGTTCCAGAACACGTGGCTCGCGATCGTCGACTTCGACCCTTCCTGGTGGGACCGCTACCTGTGGGACGTCCTCTGGGTGCTCGGGATGCTCAGCGCGCTGCTGCTTGTCGCGTCTGTCGCAGGTGTGCTGTGGCTGAGACGTTCGCATAATGACCCACCCGGTGAGCAGCACGGCACCCGAGCCGGCGGCGAGTAGACCGGCCCGACACTTCTTCCTCACCTCACGCAACTCGGAATCGAGCGCACATGCCACAGTCGAATCAGGCAGGGCAGGAGTCGCGGCGCGGCTCCTTCCTCCGGCGGAGCAAACACAACCCCGCACAGGCGGAGGCAGGTTCGACGCGGCTCACCCGGTATGCGCAGGCCGCAAGCTCAAACGGGCACCGCAGGGCGTGAGCATCGCCGAGGCGCTCGACTACGCGCGCAGTGCCGCCGGCCGCCTCGCGCTCTTCGTGTACGCGACTCCGACCCCTGGTGATATCGCCGAGCTTGCCGAGGCGTGGCAGCTGCATCCGCTGCTCGTCGAGGACCTCCAGCACGCGAACCAGCGGCCGAAGCTCGAGCGCTACGGCGATGTGCTGTTCCTCGTCGTTCGGTCGGCAAGGTACATCGACGACATCGAGGACGTCGAGTTCGCGGAGTTCCACGTGCTGGTGCGGGCCGACGCGGTGGCGGTGCTCTTTCAGGACAAGCGCTGGATCGACGGCTCTGGCGCGGCCGCGTTCGCGGAGGAGGGTGACGGCGCCGAGATCGGTGGAGACCGCGGGCTGCTCACCGAGGAGCTCCTCGACCTTGGCCCGAGGCGATCGTCTACCGGCTCATCGACTCGATCGTCGACGGCTTCCGCCCCGTGCTGACCGGCCTCGGCGTCGACAAGGAGCAGATCGAGCGGCAGGTCTTCTCCGGAGACGCGGCGGTCGCGGAGCGCATTTACCGCCTCAGCCAGGAGGTCATCGAGCTCAGGCACGCCACCTCTTCGCTCTCGGAGATCGTGGACGCGCTGCGTCGCGGCCACGCGCGCTACGACGTCCCCGATTCGCTGCAGAGCTACCTTCAGGACGTCGCCGACCACCTGCTGGTCGTCGACCGACAGGTAGGGAGTTGCGGGACGCCCTCAACCAGATCCTGAGCGTCAACGCGACGCTCGTGGCCCAAAGGCAGAACGAGGACATGAAGAAGATCTCCGGGTGGGCGGCGATCCTCTTCGCGCCGACGCTTATCGCCGCGGTCTACGGCATGAACTTCGACAACATGCCTGAGCTGCACTGGGCTTTCGGTTATCCGATGGCGGTCGGCGGGATGGTCGCGTTCGCCGGGGGCCTCTACTGGATGTTCAAGCGCAACAAGTGGATGTAGGTCCAGGCGCGAGGTGAGCATCCAGCCCCACCAGTGACCTCGGTTTCCCCTTGCCCACTAGTGACACTAAAACCTGTTGTGATAATGTCAGGACATATGCGGCAGGTGGGCAACGGTCGGCACGGGCTCGAGGGAGAGCCTCCGAGTCGGTGATGGCCCGCGAAGTCTGACGCCTCGAACCTCGGGGCGCCTGGCTGCCGCGGAACCGGCGAACCCGGCCATCAGCCACCGATGAGGAGAACAGCATGACCCTGCTCGAAACAGTGCCTTCCAACGACGATGGCGCTCCAGCCACTCAGCTCGCGCCGCTCGCGTGGGCAGCCCAGAACACCAAGACCGCGCTCTGGAATGACTCTGCAGACCCCGAGGAGCTCAAGAAGTCGATCGAGTTCGGCGCGGTCGGCGCGACCTGCAACCCCGTCATTGCCTTCGCCGCCATCAAGAAGCGCCCAGACGTCTGGGGTCCGCGCATCCAGGAGATCGCAGCGCAGAACCCACCTGGGGTGAGTCGGAGATCGGCTGGCAGGCTGTTCGCGACCTCTCTGTCGACGCGGCTCGCCTCCTCGAGCCGGAGTTCGAGCGAAGCGGAGGCCGCAACGGTCGCCTCTCCATCCAGACCGACCCCCGCCTGCACCGCGACGCTGCGGCCCTCGCCGACCAGGCCGAGGAGTTCTCGAAGCTCGCGAAGAACATCATCGTCAAGATCCCCGCCACGAAGACGGGCATCGAGGCCATGGAAGAGGCCGCCTACCGCGGTGTCAGCATCAACGCGACCCTCAGCTTCACTGTGCCCCAGGCTGTCGCCGTCGGTGCCGCGCTCGAGCGTGCCCTCGACCGCCGCGCCGCGGATGGCCTCCCCGAGCAGGAGTTCGGGCACGTCGTCACCATCATGGGCGGGCGCCTCGACGACTGGCTCAAGAAGTGGACGACCGCGAACCGCATCCTCGTCACCCCGGGCATCCTCGAGTGGGCCGGCGTCGCCGCCCTCAAGCACGCGCACTCCGTCTTCCAGGAGCGCGGCTACCGCAGCCGCGTCCTCTCGGCTGCGTTCCGCAACCAGCTCCAGTGGTCAGAGCTCGTGGGCGGCGACATCGTCGTCTCCCCGCCCTTCGACTGGCAGGCGCGCATCAACGAGAACAACATCGCCGTCTCCGAGCGCATCCACGTGCCCGTCGACGCCGCCATTCTCGACGAGCTCGAGACGCTCAGCGAGTTCCGCCGGGCCTACGAGGTCGAAGGCATGACTCCCGAGGAGTTCGAGAACTTCGGTGCGGCGCGCAACACGCTCCGCCAGTTCCTCGACGCTGATGCGCAGCTCGACGCTCTCGTGCGCGACATCCTCGTGCCAGCCGCCTAGGCGCATCCGCGGTTCCAGCCGCTTCCCGAGCTGAGTTCGGCCGCACCGTGTCGCGACACCCGGAGTGCGCTGAGCTCACCTCGCCTGCTGCTCAATCAGCGTGGCGACGCTTGGGGGAGGGTCCCTAGTTTTCTCGCGAGGAAAGCCATCGGCCCTCCCCTTTCGCGCGCCTGCGCATCTGCGCCTGCGCCTGCGTGCATCCGCGAGAGTGAGTGAGATGCAGGCTCTTTCGACGAAAACGGCGCTTCTGGCTGTCCTTTCGGGCTCGGATGGGTGAAGGTGAGAGGGCGGCTTGGGTGTTCAGGGGCGTCAGGGTGCGGGAGTGTTGCGGCGGGCGGCGGGCAGTACGACGTTGTCGATGATGCCCACGAGGAACTCGCGGTCGGGTGACTTGCGCAGGATGAGCGTGCGGAACGCGGCCATCGCGGGCGCGATCATGCTGAGGGTGTCGAGGTCGACGTCAGCCGCGATCTCGCCGCGCTCGATCGCTCGCTGGAAGAGGACCCGGTTCGCCGCGGCGCGGGGCGCGACGATCGCCTCCTGCGCTGCGGCGGCCATCTCGGGGTCACGAGCGATCATCGAGATGACCCCCGTCATGACGTTGAGCTTGCGCTCCGCATCCCGGATGTTCGGCGGGCGCACCATGGCGACGAGGTCGCCGCGCAGGGTGCCAGTGTCTGGCAGGGTCTGGAGGTCGAGGTCCTTCGACTTCATGCACGCGACCGCATCCAGCACGAGGTCCGACTTCGATGCCCAGCGGCGTACAGCGTGGCCTTGCCCGCCTTCGCCCGGGTCGCGACCATGTCGATCGTCATTCCGTCGTAACCCGTCTCGGCGAGCACGTCCAGTGCCGCCTCGAGGATGTCGTTGTCGCGCGTGTGGTCGCGCTTGCGCCCAAGCCGCGGCTTCGCTGCCGCCCCGGGGGTCTGTGGTTCGGTGGCGTCTGGGCCCGCGCCTGCCGTCATCGCGGTGGTGTCGCCGGTGCTTCGGGGAGCTCGCGGCGAGGTTGGTCTGCGTCATTGAAACCGCCTCTCGTCGTTCCACAGGCTAGCTGTGCACATTACGGAACTTAGTGTATCCGAAACCAGCCAGTCTCGTATATGGTGATGCGCATGCCTGGATCATCAACACCCGCGACCGACAGTCGCCGCTGGTTGACGCTGGTCGTCGTCGGCCTCGCCCAGCTGATGGTCGTCCTTGATGCGACCGTCGTGAACATCGCCCTGCCCTCCGCGCAGGCAGACCTCGGCTTCTCGGACGGTCAGCGCCAGCGGATCGTCACCGCCTACTCGCTCGCCTTCGGGAGCCTCCTGCTCCTCGGCGGTCGCCTCTCCGACCTCATGGGTCGCAAGCGCACCTTCGTCATCGGCCTCATCGGCTTCGCCATCGCTTCCGCACTCGGCGGTGCTGCTCCCTCGTTCGAGCTGCTCGTCGCCGCCCGCGCCCTTCAGGGCGTCTTCGGAGCGCTCCTCGCTCCGACCGCCCTCGCCGTCCTCACGACCACCTTCACCATCCCGAAGGAACGCGCCCGTGCCTTCGGCGTCTTCGGCGCGATCGCCGGCGCCGGCGGAGCGGTCGGCCTCCTCCTCGGCGGAGTCCTCACCGAGGCCTTCGACTGGCGTTGGAACCTCTACATCAACGTGGCCATCGCGGCCGTTGCCCTCGTCGGCGCCTTCGTCTTTGTTCCGTCCATCGCGCGCACCGGCCCTCGTCCGAAGCTCGACATCCCCGGAACGCTGCTCGTCTCCGCGGGCCTCTTCGCCCTCGTGTACGGCTTCTCGCACGCCGAGACAGACGGCTGGGACTCGCCGCTCACATGGGGCATGCTCGCCGGCGCCGTCGTCTTCCTCGGGGCGTTCGTGTTCTGGCAGACCCGCGCCGGGCATCCGCTGCTCCCGCTGCACATCGTGCGCGACCGCAACCGCGGCGCCGCCTACCTGTCGGTCATGATCGCGGGTGCCGGAATGTTCGGCATCTTCCTCTTCGTCACCTACTACCTGCAGCTCACGCTCGGCTACTCGCCGATCCAGACCGGTCTCGCGTTCCTGCCGATGATCGCGATGCTGGTGCTCGCGGCGCAGCTCGGCACGAACATCTTCGTGCCGCGCTTCGGACCGAAGCTGCTCGTGCCGATCGGCATGACGATCGCCGCCTCTGGTATGGTCTGGCTCACGTTCCTGGATGCGACGAGCACGTACGCGGGGCACGTCATGCCGCCGCTCATGCTCATCGGGTTCGCGATGGGCACGATCATGCCAGCGTCGATGCAGACGGCCACGCTCGGTGTCGACCGGGAGTTCGCTGGCGTCGCGTCGGCGATGGTCAACACGAGCCAGCAGGTTGGCGGGTCGGTGGGCACCGCACTGCTCAACACGCTCGCAGCGACCGCAGCGACCGACTACCTCCTCGAGCACGGGCCGCAGGCGGCCGGGGACGCGATGATCGCCAGCTACGCCGCGGCGTACTGGTGGGGTGCCGGCTTCTTCGCCGTCGGTGCCGTGGTGTCGGCACTGCTCTTCCGCCGCCGTAACCAGGGGCTCTCGCTCAGCCGCGAGATCCAGGAGGAGAACGCGGCAGAGCCTGTGCTCGCGCACTAGGAGTTTCGGCGCGGATGCGGTGCTTCGTGCACGTATCCGCTCCGCGCAGAGGGGCACCCGCTGTGCTCTCGCCCTGCCATACGGCCGGGTGGGCCCGCGGCGGGTGCCTCTCCGTCTTTGTGCTGAGATGCGCGCTCGTTGCGTGCGTATCCAGGCAGATATCGACGACGCCAGGCGAGCCGGTGCCCAGGGCACTCCGACGTTTGTGCTCGACGGGGAGGTGCTGCAGCTCCAGGAGGTCAGTGATCTCACGGATGCGCTGGACAGTGCGTGAGCAGGTGAGTAGGGACTAGAGGTCGACGAGACGCACCTTGCCGACAACCGGCGCATCCAGTTCGAGCCCCTCGGCATCGCGCACGGCCTTCTTGATGGGCAGGATGTAGGCGTCGTCGCTCGGGAAGATCGAGGTGCGCCACGTGGAGCCGCCGATGGTCGCCTCGACGCGCACCGAGCCGAAGCCGTGCGTGTAGTTCTCGGTGGCCGCCGCGATCTTGTCGGACGCGTCCTCGCTGAGGCTCACGAACGTCCACAGCTCGCGCCGCTTCTCCCAGCGCCACAGCGGATTCGAAAACGAGAACTCCATGCGTCTATGATCGCGCAACGAGCGGGTCGCAGCCAGCGCAGGAGCTAGTGCCCGCCGCCAGGCAGAACGTCGCGCATCCGCTGCAACCGGGTCTCGCTCTCGGCATTCAACCGATGACGTCGACGGATGCGCCCCTACCCTCGTACTTCTGGATCACGGCGTCGAGTGCCGCGACCGTCGAGGCGTCCCAGACGTGCGCCGCACTCAGATCGATGACCACTCGGCTCGGGTCGGCAGCGTAGTCGAACTGCGCGTACAGGTCGTTGGACGAGGCGAAGAACAGCTGCCCCGTGACGGCGTAGGAGGCGACGGCGCCGTCGTCCGAGAGGCTGCGGCGCACCTCAACGACGTGCGCGACGCGGCGCGCGAAGAGCAGCACCGCGCACAGCACGCCCGCGCCGACGCCGATCGCGAGGTTGTGGGTGGCGACCGTCGCGACGACCGTGACAAGCATGACCGCCGTCTCGCTCAACGGCATCCCGCGCAGCGTCGACGGTCGAATCGAATGCCAGTCGAACGTCGCCCAGCAGACGAAGATCATGACCGCCACCAGCGCCGCCATCGGGATGAGCGCGACGACGTCGCCGAGTAGTACGACGAGGAGCAGCAGGAAGACTCCGGCGAGGAACGTGGAGATGCGCGTGCGTGCCCCGGACGCCTTCACGTTGATCATCGTCTGACCGAATCATCGCGCATCCGCCCATGCCGCCGAAGAACGCCGTGATGACGTTCGCCGCCCCCTGGCCCCACGCCTCGCGGGTCTTGCTGGAGCGCGTGTCGGTGATGTCGTCGACGAGCTTCGCCGTCATGAGCGACTCGAGCAGGCCGACAAACGCCATGGCGAGCGCAAACGGGAACACGAGCTGCAGCGTCTCGAAGGTGAGCGGCACATCCGGGATGAAGAACCCGGGGAGCGTGCTCGGCAGCTCGCCCTTGTCGCCCACCGTCGGGACGCTGATCGACGCGAGCACGGTGATGAGGTGTGAGCACGACGATCGCCACGAGCGGCGCCGGCACGACCGTCGTCAGTCGGGGAAGCCCGAACACGATGAGCAGAGCCAGACCGGTCAGCGGATACACGAGCCACGGCACCCCGAGCAGCTCAGGCACCTGCGCGAGGAACACGAGGATCGCGAGCGCATTCACGAAGCCAACCATCACCTGGCGCGGGATGTACCGCATGAGCTTCGCCACCCCGAGTACGGCAAGCAGCACCTGCAGGACCCCGGCCAAGAGCACCGCGGCTATCAGGTAGTCGAGACCGTGCGAGGCCATGAGCGGCGCGATCACGAGGGCGACGGCACCCGTGGCCGCGGAGATCATGGCCGGCCGGCCCCCCAGGATCGCGATCGAGACCGCCATCGTTGAACGAGGCAAAGAGGCCAACCCGCGGGTCGACACCCGCGATCACCGAGAACGCGATCGCCTCAGGGATGAGGGCCAGCGCCACGACCAGGCCGCCGAGCACCTCCACCTTCAGGAGGCGAGGCGACCGAAGCGTGAACAGCACCGACTGCCGCTGCTCGGGCGAAATTGCCACGACAGCGGGCACCGGCGCGGATGCGGGAGAGGAAGGCACTGCGGAGTCCAGTCTCGAGACGATGGTGGGGAGACGCCTGGGCCACCGCGCGCGAGCGCAGACGCGGGAATCCAGGGCGGTAGTTGTGGTCGCTCAAACGGCGAAATGACGACCACAAGACCGCTGTGGACGCCAGGGCTGGGGCCTGGGCGGGGAGTCGTCAGCTAGCTCAGCACCGCCTCGAAGCGTCGGCGCGCGGAACGCCGCGCGCCGACGCGCGGGAACGCAGCTAGGCGCCGACTCCGAGGCGCTCGAAGAGCTCCGCGTACCGCGCCTGCGTGCGCTCGATGACCTCGGCGGGAAGGACGGGCGGCTCGCCCTGCTTGTCCCAGTTCGCGGAGAGCAGTCGCGCACGATCTGCTTGTCGAACGACGACAGGCGCTGCTTCAGGGGAAGACTCGTGTCGGCGTACAGCTTCGCGTCCCAGTACCGCGAAGAGTCGCTCGTGAGCACCTCGTCGCCGATTCGTGATCTGGCCCGTGGATGCGTTGCGTCCGAACTCGAACTTCGTGTCCGCCAGGATCACGCCGCGTTCTTCCGCGATCGCCGAGGCCTCGCGGAAGACGCGCAGCGACAGGT
>NZ_BAABED010000005.1 GCF_039539965.1 Arthrobacter methylotrophus
GCGCGAAAAAACAGAACCGCTGTGTCAGTCCTGCACGCGCGGCCGCTTGAGCAGCAGCAGCGCAGCGAGCGCCGCGATGATGGTGACCGGGATGCTGGCACCAATGATGGTGGTGGCGTGCTGCCCCATCGCCAGCAGTTGACCGGCCAGCAGCGGCCCGGCGATCGAGCCCAACCGGCCCACCGCCACCGCAGCGCCCACGCCGGTACCGCGCACGACGGTCGGGTAGTACGCCGCCGCCAGCGCATACAGCACCGACTGCGCGCCGATCACGAACAGCCCCGCCATGAAGGCGCCGGCCGACATCGATGCCATGCCGCCCGCCGCGGCCAGCAACGACAACGCCGCGATGATGCCGACATACATGCCCGACACCACCCAGCGCGGGCGCGCCGCATCCATCAGCATGCCAATGCCAGCGCGCCGGCACCGCCGCCGATGTTGAACAGGATCTGCACCGTGCCCACCTGCGGCCGGCTCAGCCCCTGCGCGGCCATCAGGGAGGGCAACCAGTTGAGCAGGAAATACAGCACGATCAGCGTGAAGAAATAGCTGACCCACAGGAACAGCGTAGCCGCCATGCGGCGCTCGCCAAACAGCGCCCAAGACACCGGCGGCGGCTGGATGGCGCCGCGCTGCGCGCTGTCGAACCGGCGCGATTCCTGCAGCGTCAGCAGCAACGGCACCACCACCAGCGGGCCGAAGCCTCCCACGTAGAAGATGTGGCGCCAGCCGGAATCGCCGGCGCTCAACATGCCGACCACCGCGGCGATGGCACCGCCGAATGGAATGCCGCAATACATGACGCTCACGGCGGTGTTGCGCAGGCGTGCGGGTACCGCTTCGGCACACAGCGCGATCAGGTTGGGCATGGCGGCACCCAGGCCCGATGCCGGTGGCCACGCGAATCATCAGCAGGCTGTTGAAATCCCACACGTGCGCGGTGGCGATCGAAAAGATGCCGAACAGCGCCGTCGCCAGGATCAGCACGCGCTTGCGGCCGATGCGATCGGCCAGCCGGCCGCCCAGCATGGCGCCGGCAACAGGCCGAACGTGCCGGCGCTGAATGCGAGGCCCATCTGCCCGACCGACAGGCCGAACTCGCGCGCCATGCGCGGCGCAGCCACGCCGATGGATTGCAGATCGAGCCCCTCAAGCAGCGCAACGATGAAGCACAGCCCGAGCGTCATGGCGACGCCGGGGCCAACGGTCTCCCGGCTCAACGTCGTGGTGGTGGTTTGCATGGCATCTCCTTCCGGATGTTGGGCGGCCGTCATTGGCAACTGAAGCTCGAGGCGTCGTTGATGTTGCCCGGTGCCCGTGTAGCGCGCGATCTTCGGGTAGGCGCACAGCGGGCGCGTGCGGTCGTGGCCGGCGGCATTCCAGTCGCTGGGCACTTCGGGCATTCGGCACGGCGTTGGCGGGGCCGCGCGCGGTGGCGACCACGCTGTCGGCGCCACGCCGCGTTCCACCCAGGCCACCAGCGGCGTGAGCATGTCGAACTGGTCAGCCGTCGGGCCGCCCGCGCAGTGATTCATGGGGCACGGATAGAAGCGCGCGAAGTTGCTGGCATCGCCGCCGTTGGCTGCGGCCAGGCGCTGGTACCAGTCGGTCGTGTCGTCGGACGAGAACACCGGGTCGCTCGTGCCGTGATAGAATCAGTTTGGCGCCGCGCCCCTTGAGCGTGCCGAGGTTGGTCTCATCGGGCGGCGTCATGAACGACCAGGCGGATTCGGTGTACGTGGCGTCTGTGGCGAAGATCTTCGGCGCGTCGGTGTCCATGTTGAACGCCAGGCCATACGCGGTGAGCGACGTGATAGCCGACGCCGGCTGCGGCGTGGTCGTAAACACGAACGCCAGCGCTGCGGGGTCGAGCTGGATCGAGTTGCCCTGCTTCCACGCCGCCCAGTTGCTGCCGCTGATGCCGGCGTCAAACGAAAAGCCCGAGTACAACGCCTGCCCCGCACTGTTGCGCGCGCCGGCAAACAGGTTGGCCATCACGGCTTTCTGCGCGGCGGTCAGGCAGGTGCCGTCACGGCGCCGGTGCAGGTCGGCACGTCGTTGGCGAGGCTGAAGGCGGTCTGGCACGCCTTGAGGTTGTTGATCATGCCGTCGTCGTGCCGTCCAATGCGTCGCACTTGGCGAGTACGTGGGTGGCGACCATGGCGCGCTCCGCGGCGCTCAGGGACGTGGTGATGTCTGGGAAGCCCGCGCTGGTGTTAGCGGTCGCCACCGTCGCGAGCTGCTGCGCGCTGTAGACCTCGTTGATGGCTGCCTTGGGCAGGTGGAAGCCCGGGTCGCCGGCCACGATGCCGTCATACGCATTGCCGAACGCGGCGGCGGCCACCATCGCATGGCGCCCGCCGTTGGAGCACCCGCCAAAGTAGCTGCGGTCCGGCGCCTTGCCGTACACCTGCGCGATCATCGACTTGGCCATCGGCGTGAGCGTGGCAACGGCGTTGTAGCCGTAATCCAGACGCGCCTGCGGGTCGCGCGCCGAACAGCGGCACCTGGCTACCGTTGTGCCCGGCATCCGAACTGATGACGGCAAATCCGGAGCCAGCGCACTGCTGACCGGGCCACCGCCGAGCGTGCCGAGCGCCGTGGCCACCGCGCCATCCAGCCCGCCGTTGGCCTGGTATTAGAAGCGACCGTTCCATGCCTTGGCAGGCGCATCTCGAAACCAATGGCGTAGGTCTTGCCGTCCACCGGGCTCACACGCGTGTTCATGGTGCCGGTGACCAGGCAGTGCTCGGGCACGGCGTTGCCGCCCACGCTCAACGTGCCAGCGGCCACGGTCGAGATGGCGGTGATGCTGGTGTTGGCAAAACTCAGCTTGCCGGCAAAGCTCTCGCACGCGGCGGCGAGATTCAAACCCGTGGCAGGCGAAAGCTGCGGCAGCTGCGATGCTTGCGACGACGATGCGTCGCTGGTGCTGTCGTCGTTGCTGCCGGCGCAGCTCAGCGTGAGGGCGAGCGCGGCCAAGCGCCATGCCCCGTGACATGACGGTCTTCATGAGTCTCCTCCTGGGTGGATGAAACCGGTCTTTGCCGGTTGGGTGTCGTGCTGCGTTGAAATCAGCCCGCGCGAATCACGGCGGGATCGCCATCGCGATACAGCGTGTCGACCTGCTCGGCACGGTGGGCCAGCACGGCGCGCTGGTTGAGCGTGCCCTTGTCGGTGATCTCGCCGCGGTCGAGCGATGGCGGCACATCGAGCAACAGCAGCGCGCCACGCGCGTGCGCTGCCGGTGGCCGTGGCGTTCAGTTCGTGCAGCAGCGCGGCAAATGCGGCGCGCACGGCGGGGGCGGCCAGCACTTCGGCTGCGCTGGCGCTTGGCGGCAGGCCAGACAGCCGCCGGCATCGCTCCACCTGCGGGAACACCAGCAAGCCGATGTCGTCACGGTTCATGCCGGCAATCACCACGTCCTGCACATACGGCGCGCCTGCGGCGATCACGCGTGCGCGCAACGGGCCCACGCTGACGAACGTGCCGGAGCTGAGCTTGAAGTCCTCCGCGATGCGGCCATCGAAGACCAGGCCTTTTTTCGGGTGGTCCGCATCGTAGAAACGCAGCGCGTCCCCGCTGCAGTAGTAGCCGTCTTCATCGAAGACCGGTGCGGCAGGCTCTTCGCTCAGGCGCCAGTAGCCACGCATGACATGCGGCCCGCGAAAGCGCGCCTCCAGCTTGTCGCCCACGGGCACAAGCTTGAGTTCGCAGCCCGGCGCCGGCGTGCCGACATAGCCCGAACGCATGATCGGCCGGGTCGTGAACAGGCAGCACGGCGACGTCTCTGTCATGCCCAGGCCGGCCATGATGCGGATGCGTTCGCCGCAGTGCTGGCCGGTCACGCCTCCAGCCGGTCCCAGGCTTCTTGCGACAGGCCGGCACCGCCAAAGAAGTAGAGCTTCACGCGGGAGAAGAAAGTCTCGCGCAGCGCGGGTCCCGTTCCAGCGCCAGCGCGAGTTCTTCCACCCCCTTGGGCACGTGAAGTACGCGGTGGGTGCGATCTCGTGCAGGTTGCGCAGGGTTTCGTCGAATTTGCCGGGCACGGGACGGCCATCATCGATGTAAAGCGTGCGCCGTTGTAGAGCACGATGCCGACGTTGTGGCTGCCGCCGAACGTGTGGTTCCAGGGCAGCCAATCCACCAGCACCGGCGGCTCCTTGGCGAATTCGGGAATGGTCTGGCGCAGCATCTGCTGGTTGCTGCACAGCATGCGGTGCGTGGTCGGCACGGCCTTGGGCGCGCGTGTCGAGCCCGACGTGAACAGCACCTTGACGAGCGTATCGGGGCCGGTTGCGGCCTGCGCGGCGTCTGCCGTCGTCACGGGCGTGTGCAGCAGCGTGTCGAAGGCGGTGGCGCTGCGCCCCGGCAATACGCCGTCGCGCGTGATGACTTCCACGCCGTGCGGCACCACCGCGCTGATGGCGTTGGCAAAGGCCGCGCCATCGGCGGCATAGACGAGCCCCGGCGTGAGCACGTCAAACACGTGGCGCAGCTTGCCGAAATCCGTCGACACCAATGCATACGGCGGCGACACCGGCGCGTAGGGCACACCCGCCCACATGGCGCCCAGCGCCAGCTGCAAGTGCTCAAGATCATTGCCGGACAGAATCGCCAGCGGGCGCTCGGGTGGAGACGCCGCGATCCAGCAACGCCTGGCCGATGGCGCGTGCGCGCTCCAGCATCTCGCGATAGGTCAGCTTGATCCACGCGCTGTCGGCCCGCGACGTGCAGCCAGCACGCGATCCGGGTGGCGCTGCGCGCCCGCGACCAGGCAGTCGGTCATGCGCGCCGGATGTTCCGCCAGCGCTTCGGTATTGCGCACGTGCCAGACACCGCGGTCGCGCGCGTCCATCTCGCAACGCGCAGGCGCATCGCTCACGGCAACCTGCCTGTAGGGGTGATTTGGCACACCTGCGGGGCGGCGTGTGGTGCCCGGTTTGAACCTGCGGGCCCTGAGCCTGCATTTCGACGTGACTCACGTCTTGTCTCCTGAATGCGCCGCCCGTTTTATGGTTGTGGTGGGCGGCTGCCGAACTTCAGATCGGTTAAATCGGATAGTGGCGCGGCGTATTCTGCAAGGTGATCCAGCGCAGCTCGGTAAATTCCGCAATCGACGCCTTGCCGCCAAACCGGCCGTAGCCGCTGCTCTTCACGCCGCCAAACGGCATCTGCGCCTCGTCGTGCACGGTGGGGCCGTTGATGTGGCAGATGCCCGATTCGATACGCTGCGCGACCCGCATGGCGCGCGACACGTCGCGGCTGAACACGGCGGCCGACAAGCCGTATTCGCTGTCATTGGCCAGGCGAATCGCCTCTTCATCGCCATCCACGCGCGCCACGGTTACCCACGGGGCCGAACGATTCCTCGTTGTACAGCCGCATGGCGGGTGGTCACACCATCCACGATGGCGGGCTGCACGATGGCGCCATTCCATGTGCAAGCCGACGGGTAGCGCAGCGCCGTGCGCGCGGGCGTCTTCCACCAGCGCCTGCACGCGCCTTGGCCGCATCCACGCTCACCATCGCGCCCAGTTGCGCGGTGGCGTCGGTCGGGGTCACCTGCGCGCAGCGTGCGCGCCTTGGCGGCCAGCTTGTCGACGAGGGCATCGGCAATCTTGCGATCGACGATCACACGTTCGGTCGACATGCAGATCTGCCCCTGGTTGAAGAATGCGCCAAAGGCGATGGCGTCCACCGCGGCATCCAGGTCGGCATCGTCCAGCACCAGCACCGGCGCCTTGCCGCCCAGCTCCAGCAGCGCAGGCTTCAGGTGCCGCGCCGCGTGCTGCGCAATGATGCGCCCCACATGCGTCGAGCCCGTGAAGTTCACGCGGCGCACGGCCGGATGCGCGATCAGGCGCTCACCACCTGGGCGGCGTCGGCCGGCGCGTTGGTCACCACGTTCACCACGCCATCGCCCAGGCCAGCCTCCTGCAGCACGGTGCCGATCAGCCGATGCACGCCGGGCACATTTCCGACGCCTTGAGCACGACCGTGTTGCCGCATGCCAGCGGCATGGCCAGCGCGCGCGTGCCCAGGATCACCGGCGCATTCCACGGTGCAATGCCGAGCACCACACCGCAGGGCTGGCGCACGGCCATCGCAAAGTTGCCCGGTACGTCCGAGGGGATCACGCTGCCGTCGATCTGCGTGGTCATGGAGGCGGCTTCGCGCAGCATGTTGGCCGCCAGCATGACGTTGAAGCCGATCCAGTTGGGGCTGGCGCCGGTCTCCGCCGCGCCGGCGCGGATGAAGGCGTCGGTGTGCTGGTCCATCAACTCGGCGGCCTTCAGCAGCCGCTTGCGGCGTTCGCCCGGGCCCAGGGCCGCCCACGCGGGGAACGCATCGGCAGCAGCCTGCACGGCGGCGTCGGCATCTTCCAGCGTGGCCGCCGCCGCGCGCGATGCGACCGCGTCGTTGATGGGGTTGCGGCGCTCGAAGGTGGCACCGTTGGCAGCTGGCCGGCTTTGTCCGCCGATCAGCAGGGTCACAAGCTGAGTCACCTCAGGCATGGGTTCGTCTCCGGGGGGCGTTGGACGTGAGCGGGCCAGATCAGGCGCGCTTGTAGGCTTGCAGGCCCGGCTTGATCGACTTGTCGTCCAGGAACTGCTTGAGGCCCTGCTCGCGGCCGCCCTCCGGATCGCGCAGCGTGGCCTGGTCCAGCTTGGCGTACAGGTAATCCTCGTTCTGCTCCCATGTCAGCTCGCGGCTGCGCTTGAAGCCGTGCTTGGCGGCGCGCAGGCACCACGGGGTTCTTCTCCAGCAGCTTCTCGGCCAGTGCCACGGTGCGCGCACGCAGGTGGGCACGCGGCACGCTCTCGTTGACGAGGCCCATGGCGGCGGCCTGCTGGACCGGTGAAGGTCTCGCCGGTCATGATGTAGTAGAGCGCCTGGCGGTGGCCCACGGTATCGGCCATCGCCTTGCTAACGAGGTTGCCCGGCGGAATGCCCCAGTTGATTTCCGACAGGCCGAAGGTAGCCTCGTCCGCCGCAATCGCCAGATCGCACGCCACCAGCGGCGAGAAGCCACCGCCGAAGCACCAGCCGTTGACCATCGCGATGGTCGGCTTGGCATACATGCGCAGCAGCTTCCATTGCCACTGGCAGGCATCGCGGCGGATCTTCTCCTGCAGGATTTCCGGGCCGGCGTCGACTTCGCGGAAGTACTCCTTCAAATCCATGCCGGCCGTCCACGCATCGCCTGCGCCGGTCCAGTACCAGCACCTTGGCATCGGCATCCAGCTCCAGCGCTTCGAGCACCTGGATCATCTCGAGTTTGAGCGTCGGGCTCATGGCATTGCGCCTTCTCGGGGCGGTTGAACGTCACCCATGCAATGCCTGGTCCACCTTTACGTCCACGGTTTGCCAGCGCCCTTGGTAATCAGCCATTTCCGTCTCCTTGATCTGTCGGCTGCTTGAGATGCCGCCGTCTTGTGTGCGGCGCGTCTCAGCTTGGTGCCAATTTAATATCAGGTAACCTGATATAACAAGGAGATTATCATTGCCGTAAACCCTGATCGAACAACACGTAGCAAAATGTGCGCATCTGCATAGGTGCACACCCACTCACATCCATGGCGGCCACACGAAACCAAACGCAACACCCCTAGCCCGCACAAGACGGCGCACCCGCAACGTCTGCACGACTGCCCTACCTGATCGGCCGCACCGATCGCATCGTCAAGCGCCGCCTGGGCGAGGTGCTGACCCCGCACGGGCTCACGGTGCGCAATTCACGGCGCTGTCTGTGCTGCACGCGCGCGGCAGCCTGTCGAACGCGCAACTGGCGGAGCGCTCGTTCATGTCGCCGCAGTCGGCCAAATGAAGTGGTGAAGGCGATGGAAGCCCGCGGCTGGGTGACGCGCACGCCCGATCCAACGCACGGCCGCATCGTCATGCTCGGGTTGACCGATGAAGCGCTCGCCTTGCTGGCGCTGTGCGACGAGGCCGTCAGCCGGCTCGAGCAGGAAATGCTGCAGGGAATCGACGCTGCGCACGCGGCTTTGCTGCACGATCTGCTGCTGCAATGCGGACGCAATCTGCGCTGAGGGGGGCCCTTCAGTTGCCACGGCAGTTGCCGTTATGCAATGTAATAAAGTCAGATCAAAGCGACATATTGATCGGCGGCCCCCGGCGCTAGAATGGCTGGTCCCTGCCTGTCGGGCCGGATCGAACAACCGTCGCCCTCCATCAACGCACCGCGGTTCTGAAACGCCTCCATGTGGATTGTCCAACTCGCGCTGCGAAGGCCGCTGACGTTCATCGTCCTCGCCCTGCTGATCCTGCTGGCGACGCCGTTTACGCTCATGCGTACGCCCACGGACATCTTCCCGGAAATCGACATTCCGGTCGCGAGCATCATCTGGAACTACAACGGCCTGCCCGCGAAGGAGATGGCCGACCGCATCGTCTCCGTCACCGAGCGCAGCCTGACGACCACCGTCAACGACATCGAGCACATCGAGTCGCAATCGTTGGGCGGCGTGTCGATCATCAAGGTCTTCTTCCAGCCCAACGCCAACATCCAGAACCGCACTCGCGCAGATCGTGGCGAGCACGCAGGCGCAGGTGCGGCAGTTGCCGCCGGGCACCACGCCGCCGCTGGTGATCAAGTATTCGGCGTCGAGCATTCCGATCCTGCAACTGGGCCTGTCGAGCAACACGCTTCGGAGCAGGAACTCAACGATGCGCGTGTGAACTTCCTGCGCCCGCGCCTGATCACGGTGCCGGGCCATTGCCGTGCCGTTCCCGTATGGCGGCAAGAGCCGGCAGATCACGGTCGATCTCGATACGCAGAAGCTGCTGGCGCAGGGCCTGACGCCCGTCGACATCGTCAACGCGGTAGGCGCGCAGAACCTGATCCTGCCGGCCGGCACGCAAAAGATCGACGCCACCGAATACGGCGTCACGCTCAACGGCACGCCGGGCAGCATCGCCGCGCTCAATGCGATTCCGGTAAGGACCAGCAACGGCGCCACGCTGTACCTCGGCGACGTGGCCCACGTGCGCGACGGTTTCTCGCCGCAGACCAACGTGGTGCGTCAGGACGGCCAGCGCGGGGTGCTGCTGTCCATCCTCAAGAACGGCGGCGCATCGACGCTCGATATCGTCAAACAACATCCACAAGCTGCTGCCGGCCGCGGCCGCCGCGCTGCCTCAAGACTTGAAGATCACGCCCCTGTTCGATCAGTCGCTGTTCGTGAAGGCGGCCATTGAAGGCGTGATCCGCGAGGCGCTGATCGCCGCATGCTGACGGCCGCGATGATCCTGCTGTTCCTGGGCAACTGGCGCAAGCACGGCCATCATTGCGGTGTCGATTCCGCTGTCGATTCTCTCGTCGATCATCGTGCTGCACCTGATCGGCGAGACCATCAACCTGATGACGCTGGGCGGCCTGGCGCTGGCGGTCGGGATTCTCGTGGACGACGCCACCGTCACCATCGAGAACATCGAGCGCCACCTGCACGAAGGCAAGGCGCCCGTCACCGCCATCCTGGATGGCGCCGCCGAAATTGCCGTGCCCGCCTTGTGTCCACAATCTGCATCTGCATCGTGTTCGTGCCGATGTTCTTCCTCACGGGCGTGGCGCGTTACCTGTTCGTGCCGATGGCCGAAGCGGTGATCTTCGCCATGCTGGCGTCATACGTGCTTTCGCGCACGCTGGTGCCGACGCTGGTGATGATGCTCATGACCGGCCACCGCGCATGACGCCGGAAAGCCGACGCAAAACCGAGCACGTTCGCCGCATCTACCGGGCGTTCAACACGCAGTTCGAACACATGCGCGGCAACTACGCCGCCATCTGGGCGGGCTGCTGGAGCGCCGCCGCGTATTCGCGCTGTCATTCCTGGGCTTCTGCGTGGCGTCGTGCGCGCTGTTCCTGGTGCTGGGCCGTGACTTCTTCCCGATGTGGATGCCGGACAGATCCGCCTGCACATGCGCGCACCGTCGGGCCTGCGGATTGAAGAGAAACCGCACGGCTGGCCGACGAGGTGGAAACAGCCATCCGCGACATCATCCCCAAACAGGAACTGTCGACGATTCTCGACAACCTGGGCGTGCCGAACTCGGGGATCAATCTGTCGTACAGCAACGCGGGCACCATCGGCACGCTCGACGGCGAAATCCTGATTGCCCTGCACGAGGGCGAGCGCAAACCGAGCGCGGAATACATCCGCCGCCTGCGCGAGGAACTGCCGAAGCGCTTTCCGGGCGTGGAATTCGCGTTCCAGCCTGCAGACATCGTCAGCCAGATCCTGAACTTTGGTTTGCCGTCGGCCATCGACGTGCAGTTCTCCGGCGCCGACGTGGCCACCAACAAGCAGCTTGCGGGCATGCTGGCCAACCGCATCAAGCAGATTCCTGGCGCGGTGGATACGCATGTGCACCAGCGTTTCGACCAGCCCACGCTCGCCCTGAACATGGACCGCACGCGCATCCAGCAGGTCGGCCTGGAAGGGCGCGACGTGGCGCAGAACCTGCTCGTGTCGCTCAGCTCAAGCTTCCAGACCTCGCCCACGTTCTGGCTGAACCCGATCACGGTGTGGTGTACCAGGTAGCCGTCACCAGCCCGCAGTACCGCGTCGATTCGCTCGACGCGCTGCTGCGCACGCCGGTCGCCGGATCGCGTGGCGGCGCGGGGCAGGCGGGCGGCCCGCAACTGCTCGGCAACCTCGTGCAGGTGAGCCCCGGCGTGCAGCCGCAGGTGGTGTCGCACTACGACATCACGCCGGTGGTCGACGTGTACGCCGCCGTGCAGGGGCGCGACCTCGCGCCGTGGCCAAGGAAGTGCAGAAGGCCGTCGACGAGATCCGCCCCAAGCTGCCGCGCGGGCGCGCAGGTGACGGTGCGCGGCCAGGTCAAGACGATGGAGTCGTCGTTCGTGGGCCTCGGTGTGGGCCTGGTCATGGCAATCGTGCTGGTGTATCTGCTGATCGTCGTGAACTTCCAGTCGTGATCGACCCGCTCATCATCGTGACGGCCCTGCCGGCGGCACTGGCGGGCATTGCGTGGATGCTGTTCGTAACCGGGACGACGCTGTCGGTGCCCTCGCTCACGGGCGCGATCATGACGATGGGCGTGGCGACCGCCAACTCGATCCTGTTGATCTCGTTCGCGCGCGAGCGCCTGGCCGAAGGCATTGCGCCGGTGCAGCCGCACTGGAAGCCGGCGCCACCCGCCTGCGCCCGGTGCTGATGACGGCGCTGGCGATGATCATCGGCATGGTGCCCATGGCGCTGGGCCTGGGCGAAGGTGCCGAACAGAACGCGCCGCTGGGGCGCGCGGTGATCGGCGGTCTGCTGTTCGCGACCGTCTCGACCTCTTCTTTGTACCGGTGGTGTTTGCCAGCGTGCACAACAGACTGCAGCGGCGCGCACAACGACGTAACGACTTGCGGGGAAGTGAAGGACATGTCTGACCAAACATCGTCCGTGTCCCGTCGGGGCATCACGTCGTCACGGTCGACCCGATCGAACAGGTGGACCGCGGCCCCGCCATGCGCCGCGCGCGCTGGGTCGTCATCATCGTGGCCGTGCTGCTAGCGCTGGGCGCGGCGCGCACCCTCGTCAGCCGTTACAACACACGCGCATGCGCTGGAGCGCCAGGTTAGCCGCGCAGACCAGCCGCTACGTCACCACCATCGCGCCCAAGCCGGCCAGCGCCCACCGCGAGCTCACCCTGCCCGGCACGCTGCAGGGCTATGTGGAATCGCCCATCTACGCGCGCACCAGCGGCTACGTGGTGCGCTGGTTCAAGGACATCGGCGCGCATGTGAACAAGGGCGACGTGCTGGCGCTGCTCGACACGCCCGAAGTCGACCAGGAAACTGAACCAGGCACAGGCCGCACGCAACCAGGCGGCTGCACGCCGCGCGCTGGCGCAGACCTCGCTCACGCGCTGGCAGAACCTGCGCCAGAAAGACGCCGTGTCGCAACAGGAGCTGGACGAGCGCACGAGTGCCGCCAACCAGGCCCAGGCCGACCTGGCCGCCGCCGAAGCCAATGTGCGTCGCCTGCAGGAGCTGCAGGGCTTTCGCCGCGTGGTGTGGCGCCGTTCACGGGCGTGGTCACCAAGCGCAATGTCGACGTGGGCGCGCTGGTCAACGCCGGCAACGCCGGTGCCACCGCGAGCTGTTCACGCTGGCGCAGACCGACCCGCTGCGCATCTATCTGTACGTGCCGCAGGCGTATTCGCAGCAGGTGAAGGTCGGCAGGACGTGGCGGTAACGCTCGCGGAGCTGCCGGGCCAGACCTTCCACGCACCATCGCGCGCGCCTCCGGCGCCATCGACACCGCCACGCGCAGCATGCAGGTGGAGGTGCAATTGCCCAACAAGGACGGCCGCCTGCTGCCGGGCGCGTACGTGCAGGTCGCCATCAAGGGCAAGGCCGCCGCAGAGGCGGGCCCCGGCGATGCGCAGGCGTTCCTCGTGCCGACCAACACGCTGCTGTTCCGCAAGGAAGGCCCGCGCATTGCCGTGGCCGAGAACGGCCCGCGTCGACTTGCGCCCCATCACCATCGGACGCGACTACGGCCGCACGGTGGAGATCGTCTCGGGCCTGAAGGCCGGCGATGCGCTGATCCTCAATCGGCCGACTCGATCGAACAGGGGAGGCGGTGACCGTCGTCGCGCCCAAGCCGGCGTCCGCACCGGCGGCTTCTGCGCCGCACGCATCATGACGCGCTCGGCCACGTTCGGCACCCCGGCGCTGGTGGCTGCGCTCGTCGCCTCGCTGGCCGGCTGTTCGCTGGCGCCGACGTACGAGCGTCCGGCGATGGACATCCCCGCGCACTGGCAGACCGAAGCGCCCTGGCGCCCCGCGCAGCCGCCGACGACGCGCCCAAGGGCCCTTGGTGGCAGCGCTTCAACGATCCGCAGCTCGACAGGCTGATCGAACAGGCCCTGCGCGAGAACCAGTCGCTCAAGGTCGCGCTGTCGAACCTCGAGCAGGCCAGGCGCTCACGCGCGTGGCCCGGGCGAGCCTGCTGCCGACCATCACTGCCACCAACAACGACACGCGTACGCGCACATCGTCGGAACGGCCCGCTGTCGTCGTACACCAGCCCGACCATGTCGACGGTGCAGAGCGACTTCGTGCTGCGCGCCGACGTGAGCTACGAAGCGGACCTGTTCGGCCGCTTGTGCGCAACACCGTCGCCAATGCCGCCGCCAGCGAAGAACAGGCCGGCGCCAACTTCGAGAACTTCCGCCTGCTGCTTGCCGCGCAGGTCGCCACCACCTGGTACAACCTGCGCGAGACCGATGCGGAAATCGCCGTGGTGCAGGAAGGGCTGGCGCTGCAGCGCAAGGCGCTCGATTTCGTCACCTCGCGGCACCAGGATGGCGCGGCCTCAGGGCTGGACCTCGCGCAGCAGAGGCGCTGGTCGACAGCACCGCCACGCAGGCCGAGCTGCTGACCCGGCAGCGCGCGCAGTATGAACACGCGCTGGCCACGCTGGTCGGCACGCCGGCCCCGGCATTCCATATCGATCCCGTGCCGCTCAAGGGCACGCCGCCGCAGCTTCCGGTCGCGCTGCCTTCCGACGTGGTCGAACGCCGCCCGACGTGGCCGCCGCCGAGCGCAGTGCCGCCGCCGCCAATGCGCAGGTGGGCGTGGCGCGCGCCGCGTTCTTCCCGAGCGTGATGCTCAACGGTGGCGCCGGCTGGGAAAGCCGCGACCTGGCGCTGCTCTTCAGCGCGCCGACGCTGCTATGGTCGTTCGGCACGCAGATCGCCCAGACGGTGTTCGACGCGGGCCGCACGCGCGCACGCGTGGACGTCGCCAACGCGGCCTACCGGGGCGCCATCGCCAACTACCGCAGACCGTGCTCGGCGCGTTGCAGAAGTGGAAGACGGCCTGGCCGGGCTGCAATCGCTCGACCGCGCCGCCACGCAGGCACGTGCGGCCGTGGACAGCGCCCGCAAGGTCTACGAGATCGCCAGCGTGCGTTACGAGGGCGGGCTGGCGACCTCGCTGGACGTGATCACCGCGCAGCAGTCGCTGCTGAACAACCGGCGCACGGCGGTGCAGATTCTTGGCCAGCAGATGACGACGAGCGTGTTTCTCGTCAAGGCGGTGGGCGGGGACTGGAATCACGCGCCGGTCGCGGCGGCCAAGCGCTAGGCTGGGCCTCAGGCGACGCGGCGCAGAAAACCCCGCGCCGACAAAGAGCCCGCCGAGCCAGCTCAGCGTGAGCGCCACGGGACGAGCCGTTCGAGCAGATCGGTCGCTTCGCCGGCACGCGCAGCGCCAGCGCGATCACTGCCGCCATAGGACAGCGGCGGTCGCCACGCTCACCAGCAACGCGCCGAGCCCGTCGACAGTGTCCGCACGAGTGGCGGATGCACATGCGCCGGCGGACACAGTTCGGACATGCGGGCACGCACGTAGGCCGCCGTGCGTCGTGTGCCGTCGGTTCGCATCGGCGTGATGCCGCATGAGTGCATCCACGTTCGTGTATCCAGCACACCGGAATCTCAACTCCTGCGCAACCCGGCGCAGGGCGGCGCGTTCGCGCGCGTGGTCGGTGGCGTCGGACGGCGTTTCATTCGGGGCGGGCTTGTCGAACACGGCTGGCGCGGCGGCGGGGTCCGTCGTGCGCACCTCGTGCCGGTACGTCACGCGCGCGCGGCGCGAGCGCAGAGATAGCCGCCGTGCCCATCAGCAGCAGCGCCTCGACGGCCAACAGCAGAACGATCGGCCAGCGCCCCGCCGCGCCACCCGACGCGGCCGTGGTCCACGCGTGGATCCCGCCGCTCATGGCAAGCGTGGCCAGGAGTTGAAAGCAGGCCGTACCCCAGCCACACGAGGGGGAACCCGCGCACCCTCAGGAACGCCAGGGCGACGAGCCCGAGCGGAGCCGCCAGCCCTGCCAGCGCCGGCACCACCGCGGCCGGACCAGCATTGCCCCCGCCAGGCATCAGCGTCATGCCGATCGTCAGCACGATGGCCAGCCCCGGCAGCGTGCTGAGCCACAGCAGCGTCACCAGCCAACCGCGCACGCCATACAACCGGTGCGCCTGCGCGCGCGCTGCCGATATTGCGATCCAACTTTCGTGCATGAAGCTCCCCGACCGGGTCCGCCATGCTGCGCGTGTGGCGCAGCGCGGCTCCTGAATTTTGGCGATTGTGTCATCGGGACAAGCCCGTGCGCCCCTCTAGAGTGGGGGCGGCAGCACATTGTCGTCAATGTCTTGTGGGCCCAATGCCGACAAGGATTGCGGGTGATAAGTCGCTTTTAATTCAGATGTTGAAAACACTGAGTGTTGTATCGGCGCCTTAACGGGCGCGCGTCCGCCGGCGGCTCGGCGTCGGCATGTCCGGTGCGCATACCGGCCAGAACCATTTGCATGCGATGTGGGCAACAAGGCTCCTTACACTCGCTGCAAACTCACGGGAAGCCGATATGCGCCCACACCGTCTGCCGCAGTGCCTGCTGTCCGCCCTCACGCTGAGCCTTGCGCTCGCTGGTCCGGCCCGTGCCGCGCCGGAGCCTGAACCGGTCGACATCCTCATCCGCAACGGCACGGTGGTCGACGGCAGCGGCGGCGCGCCGTTCGTGGCCGACGTGGGCATCCGCAATGACCGCATCGTGCTGGTGCAGCCCTCCGCCACGGGCGTGCCGGCAAAACGGTGCTCGACGCGCGCGGGCTGGTGGTGGCGCCGGCTTTATCGATCCGCATACGCACGCCTATCACAACCTCGTCTCCAAAGACCGGCACCAGAACCTGCCGTACCTGCTGCAGGGCGTGACGACGGTGGTCATTGGCAATGACGGCATCGTGCTCGAAGGCGACGGGCCGGATCTCGACCGCATCGGGCCGACGCTCAAGGCGCTCGACGCCAACCGCATCGGCACAACGTGGCCATGCTGGTCGGCCACAACGCCGTGCGCCACCGCGTGATGGGCGACGTGGCGCGTGCACCCACCGCCGACGAACTCAAGGCCATGCAGACACTGATGGAAGACGGCATGCGCGACGGCGCATTCGGATGTCGACGGGCCTGGTCTATACGCCAGGCGTATTCGCCAAAACCGACGAGGTGGTCGCGCTGGCCAGGACCGTGGCCGCGCGTGGCGGCATCTACGACACGCATCTGCGCGACGAGGGCAACTTTCGCACTGGCCTCGTCAACGCCGTGAAAGAAGCGCTGGACATCGGCCGGCAGTCGGGCATCCCGATCCACATTTCGCACATCAAGGCGCTAGGTGTGGATTCGTGGGGCAAGAGCGCGGAGGTCATCAGCCTGATGCGGCAGGCGCTGGCCAACGGCATGAACGTATCGGCAAGCCAGTATCCGTACACGGCGTCGAGCACGCACATCATTCCGGCGCTGGTGCCGGGTGGGCGCGCGACGGCGGCAACGACGCGCTTGCTCAAGCGTCTGGAAGACCCGGCCACGCGCGCGCGCATTGCCACCGACATGGAAAAGGCCATGCAACAGCGCAACGGGCCTGCGGCGCAGGTGCTGATCTCCGCCAACCCCGAATACAACGGGCAATCGCTCGAGGCGCTGGGCAAGAAGCTCGGCGTGAGCCCCGTCGACGCGGCCATCAGCGTGATCCAGCACGGCGGCACGAACATCGTGTCGTTCAACATGAGCGATGCCGATCTGGAAGCCTTCATGAAGCAGGACTTCGTCGTGGGCGGCTCCGACGGCATTGCCGGACACCCGCGCGAAGCCGGCACCTTCGCACGCCGCATCGGCGAATACGTCACGCGCAAGCACGTGATGACGCTGCCGTTTGCCATCCGCCAGGCCAGCGCCCGCACGGCCGAAATCTTCGGCATCAAAGACCGCGGCACGGTGCAAGCGGGCAAGTTTGCCGACCTGGTCGTCTTCGACCCCGCCACCTACGCCGACCGCGCGAGCTATGAACAGCCGGGGCTGCCGCCGTGGGCGTGCGCTGGGTGCTCGTCAACGGCGCGGTGGCCGTGGCCGACGGCAAGGCGGTGCCGGATGTGCTGGCGGGTGGGGGCCTTACGCAAGTAAACAAGCGACGCCGCGCGGCGACGCAGCTCAGATCACGTCGCCGAGTTCGCGCACGTCCGTGCCGGTGCAGCACGCGAGTATCTCGGCGTCTTCCTTGCTGACAGACAGATAGACGTGACCGACTGCGCTGTCGAAGTACAGGCTGTCGCCCGGCGTCAGGCGAAAGGCGTCGCCGTTCTCGAAGCGCAGTTCGATCTCGCCGCACAGCACGAAGACGAATCCTCGCCAGGGTGGCGGATGTAATCTGGAAAGTCGTTCGACCGAGCGCGCGCGGATGTGCGCGCGCATGGGGAGCATGCGTTTGCCGGTCAGCGCGTCGGCCAGCATGCCGTATTCGTAGTTCGGCGTGTCGTAGATGACCTGGCCGCCCGATGCGTGAATGTGGGGCTGATGGGTTGGACCGGCCCGGCATCGGGCGTGCGGCGGCGTCCCAGCAGTTGCTCGAACTCGAGCCCGAGCGCCTGGGCCAGGCCGGCGAACTTTTCGTACGTAAGGGCAATGTCGCCGCGCTCGGCCTTGGAGATCGTCGACAGCGCCACACCGGAACGCTCCGACAGCTCCTGCAACGTCAGCCCGCGCGCCTTGCGGGCCTCGCGGATGCGTGCGCCCACCTCCTGATGGTTGAGCTGACGTCGGGGCCCCATTGGCGGGGAATCGTCCTGGATGATGGCTTTTGTGCGCGATGCCACGCGAGGTCTCCGGGTTTTCTCGTATACGAGAATTTGATTTTTCTCGTATACGATAACTCAGACCTCCCCAGTCTCCAACCAGGAGCGCCCCGTGTCGACACTCGCCCTCGATAGCCGTCCCGCGCTGTCACGCACGCAAGTCATTGCGCCACCACGATTGGCACGGCGCTAGAGTTTTATGACTTCACGATCTACAGCTACTTCGCCATCCAGATCGGGCAATTGTTCTTTCCATCGGCATCGCCGCGTGAACCAGTTCCTGTTGTCGATTGGTGTGTTTGGCGTGGGCTTTGTGGTGCGGCCGCTGGGCGGCATCGTCATCGGCGCCTATGCCGATCGCGCCGGGCGCAAGAAGGCGATGGTGCTGACCATCATGATGATGGCGCTGTCGTGCGCGCTCATCGCCACGGCGCCCACGTACGCGACGGCGGGCATCTTCGCCCCGATGATCGTGCTGGCCGCGCGCCTGATGCAGGGCTTTGCAGCCGGCGGCGAGTTCGGGCCGGGCACCACGTTGCTGGTCGAATACGCGACCGACCGCACCCGCGCGTTTTTCGCGAGCTGGAACTTCGCGGCCACGGCGCTGGGTCTGGCGCTCGGCGCGGCGGTGGCCACGCTCGTCAACGTGACGCTGTCGAAGGAGGCGGTGCTGGCGTGGGGCTGGCGGCTGCCGTTCCTGCTGGGCATCTTTGCCGCGCCGGCGGGCATGCTGATCCGCCGCCGGCTCGAAGAAACGCTGGACCGCCGCGACAGCACCCCGGGCCACGCCCAGCCGCAAGGCGCACTCAAGGCGGCGCTCACCACGCACTTGAAGCTCACCATCCTCGGTACGTTTGCGGAGCTGGGCGGCTCCGTGTCGGTGTACATCACCGCGTTCTTCCTGCCGAGCCACGCCGTGCGCACGCTCCACATGTCGCCCACGGCGGCGGTCGCGTCCGGCGTGGTCAGTTCGCTCGTGCTGTTCGTAGCCGCGCCGATCGCCGGCCGCCTGGCCGATCGCTACACGCGCAAGCGCGTGCTGATCACCTCGCGCATCATCATGCTGCTGGCGGTGTATCCGGCGTTTGCGTTCCTGGGCGCGCATCCGACGCCGCTGGCACTGTATGCGGTTGTCGGCATTGCTGGCGGTTCTTCGTGGCCGCGCAGATCGTGCCGGTGCTCGTGATGATTCCCGAGCTGTTTCCCAAAGCACGTGCGCGCCACGGGCATTGCGCTGACGTACGTGGTGAGCGCATCGTTCTTCGGCGGGTTTTCGCCGTTCATTGCGAGCTGGCTGGTGGAGCGCACGGGCAACACGCTGGCGCCGCGTGGTATGTGGCCGCAGCATGCCTGGTGTCGTTGGTGCCCGTGATCTGGCTGCGCGACCGCACGGGTGAAGCGCTCTAAAAGGATTGAGGACTGCTGATGTCGCACAACGACCAACTCGTCAGCCGATCCGCGGTGGAACTGCGGCGGCTGATCGGCGCCAGGGAGGAAATCTCCCCCGTCGAACTGCTCGATGCCTGCATCGAGCGCATCGAAGCCATCAACCCCGCCGTGAACGCCGTCACGGCGACGTGCTTTCCGCAGGCGCGCGAAGCCGCAAAGGCCGCCGAGACGTGCGGTGCTCAACGGCGAACCGTCGGCCTGCTGCCACGGCTCTGCCGCTGGGCGTGAAGGATCTGGAAGACACAGCGGGCCTGTTGACGACGTACGGATCGCCCACTGCGCGCAGCAACGTGCCGACGCAGGATGTGTTGCTCGTCGAGCGTCTGCGCGCGCGGGCGCCGTGCTGGTGGCGAAGACCAACGTGCCGGAGTTCGGTGCCGGCGCCAATACGCGCAACCCCGTTTGGGGCGCGACAGGCAACCCGTTCAACCCGATGCTGAATGCGGGCGGTTCGTCGGGCGGTGCGGCGGCGGCCGCGCTGGCGTGCGACATGCTGCCCGTCTGCACCGGCTCCGACACCGGCGGCTCGCTGCGCATTCCGGCATCCAAATGCGGCGTGGTGGGCTTTCGGCCGTCCCCCGGCCTCGTGCCGAACTCGCGCAAGAAGCTCGGCTGGACACCGATCTCGGTGGTCGGGCCGATGGGGCGCACGGTAGCCGAAGCGTGCCTGCAATTGGCCGCCACTGCGGGATTGTCGGCAAGCGATCCGCTTCAGCTTCGACGTCGATCCGCTGAGCTTTCTCACGCCCGCGCCGCTCGATCTCTCCACGCTGCGCGTCGGCTGGACGGAAGACTTCGGCTGCTGCGATGTCGACGCCGGCATCCGCACCGTGTTCCGCGAGCGCATCGCCGCCATCGCGCCGATGTTCCGGTGTGCGAACCCGTGCAGTTCGACCTCGGGGACGTGCACGCGCTGCTTCGACGTGATCCGTGCGGAGAGCTTTGTCGCCGCGCCTGCATGACGCCTACACGCGCGACCCGGCGTTCGCTCGGCCCCAACTCGCGCGCCAACTACGAGCTGGGCGCTGCAATGACGCTCGCGGATTGCGCCTGGGCGCAGGCCGAGCAAACGCGCATCCTCAAGCGCTTCCAGGCCGCGTTCGGCCACTACGACGTGATCCTCTCGCCGACGACGCCCGGTGTCGCCGTTCCCGTGGAGCGAGCTGTATGCCGCGCACATCGACGGTCGCGCGCAGGAAAACTACTACCGCTGGCTGGCACTGACCTACGTCGTCACGCTGACCACGCATCCGGCGGCTGTCGCTGCCGTGCGGGCTGGACCACGCCGGCATGCCGTTCGGGCTGCAGATCGTCGGCCCGTTCCACGGCGACCTCGGAAGACGCTGGCCGTGGCGCACGCGCTCGAGCAAGCCTTCGAAGCGTCTGCTACGCTGCGTCGTCCGCGTCCGGATCTCGCCAAGCTCGCGCAGCCGACGCCGGCATTGCAATCCATCGTCACCGCGCCGCCGGTGTTCGATGCTGTCACGCGCAGCACGGGCGCCTCGGCGGTCTGAACCGACAACAACCTCCTTTCTCGATATGTCCGACATCCAACGCCTCCACACCAACGCCCCGCATGAGCCAGATCGTCATCGCCAACGGCATCGTGCACTGGCCGGGCACGTGCCGACGTCGACTTCAAGTCGATCACCGAGCAGACCAACACAATCCTCGCGCGCATCGACGCGCTGCTGGCCGAAGCCGGTGTCGACAAGACGCGTCTGATCTCCGCCAACATCTGGCTGACCGACGCCAAGCACTTCGCCGAGCTGAACGCCGCGTGGGGAAGCCTGGGTGCCGGCCGGCCACGCGCCCACGCGCGCGTGCGTGCAGTCTGGCCTGATGCGTCCGGGCATCGATGTGGAGATCGCCGTCACGGCGCTGGCCAAGGGCTGAGGAGCCGATCGCCATGCGCTTTGACACCCTTGTGCTGGGGGGCCGGCATTGTCGGCGTGTCGGTGGCGGTGCATCTGCAGAAACGCGGTGCGCGCCGTCGCCCTCGTCGATCGCCGTGCGCCGGGCTTTGAGACGTCGTTCGGCAATGCGGGGCTGATCCAGCGCGTGGGTGTGTATCCGTATGCGTTTCCGCGCGACCTGTCGACGCTGTTGCACTACGCGAGCAACACGTCGGCGGACGTGCATTACCACCCCGCCGACCTGCCCCGGCTGCTGCCGTTTCTGTGGCCAGTACTGGCGCAACTCGCACCCCACGCGGCACGCGGCCATAGCGCGCGCGTTATGCACCGCTGATTGCGCATAGCGTGAGCGAGCACCGCTCGCTCATGGCGGAAGCCGCCGGCGCCACGCATCTGATCCGCTCCAGCGGCTGGATCAAGGTCTTCCGCAATGCCGCCACGCAAGACAAGGAAACGCGCAACGTCGAACGCTGGCAGCGCGAATTACGGGCGTCGCGTATGAAGCGCTCGACCCGATGCGCCTGCGCACAGTTGAACCGCATCTCGACACATCGCTCCTGGGCGGCCTGCGCTATACGGAAGCGGATTCCGTGAGCGACCCCAACGCGCTGGTGACAGCCTATGCGAAACACTTCGAGCAA
>NZ_BAABED010000006.1 GCF_039539965.1 Arthrobacter methylotrophus
GTGAGTTGCTCAAGCGGCGGCATGGTCCAGTGGTTGCGGTCCAGCACGCTCACGCGCTGCGGATGCTGCGGCGGATGGCTGCGGCGTTCGATGTGCCACAACACTAGCGACATCAGACGGCGATGACGAGCCGCCGATCAGGATCGCGCCGATCTCGAACTCGCCGATGCCGGGAAACAGCACCGCCGCCGTCAGGATGACGGAGAGCATCACCAGCACCGCCACCACGCGCGGTGAAGATGTTCGTGGCGCGGCCGTTCGTCCAGGGGCCCCAGTACGGCCTTGTCGTTGCACAACAGCACAGGAACAACCGTGGCGCTTGCAACAATACGCCGCGAGTGATTGCACCGCGTTGGTCAGCAGTCCAGCGGCACCCCGGGGTGAGCACCAGGCCAGCGGCCAGCAGCGTCAGGCCGAAGTAGATCGCGTAGAAACCCTTGGCCTCGGTCGGCTTGCGGTGCAGCGAATGCCGCACTGCAAACACATCGCCGATCGCATACGCGGTGGAAAGCGACAGCGCCCGCGCCGATGATGCTGGCGTCGAGCAGCGCAATTGGCAAACAGCACGCCGGCCCAGCGGCCCGAATGGGCTTCCAGCCTTTGCCGTACCCAGCGATCGCTGTAGTGGCCGAACTCGGGGTGCTGTGGAAGGCCTGCGCGCTGAATGCAATCATCGCCACCGCGCGGCAATCACGAGCACGAGCCCAGCCACAGGTCGCGCGCTCATAGCGAATGAAGCGTGCGGTGGATGCGCTTGTCGATCACGTAGCTCTGCTGGAAGAACAACTGCCACGGCGCGACCGTCGTGCCCACGAGGCGATGATCAGCAGCATCACTTCGGCCAGCGGTGTGCCCACGGCAATGCGGGTACGAAGAAAATCGCGCGCCACCTGCCCCATCGGCGGATGCACCATCACGAAGACGGGATCACGTGAGGCTGCCTGCCACCAGCGCCAGGGCAAAGCGCTCGAAGCGGCGGAAGTCGCCGGTGGACGCGGCCAGCATCACCAGCGCGGCCGCTGCGCAAACGCCCAGTGGCGGGGATGCCGAGGTACTCCAGCGCAGGCTGATGCGATGAACTCCGTCACCAGCGTCAGCGCGTTCACCAGAAACAGATCGATGACGGAGAAGCTGCCCCAGAATTTGCCGAAGCGTGCGAAGATCAGCCGCGCATGGCCGACACGGTGACGGCGCCAGAGGCCAGCACCATCTCCTGGTTCACGTACAGCACGGGGATCAGGAGCAACAGGTCCACAGCAGCGTGGTGCCGTAGTTCTGCCCCGCCTGCGATGTACGTGCCGAAGGCGCCGGCATCGTTGTCGCCAACCATCACGATCAGGCCCGCCCGGGATGGCCAGCAGCGTACGCAAGCGCGCACGCCAGCTATCCCGCGCACGGTGTCGTGATGCGCGGATGGTGCCGAGCGCACCGCGAATGTCGCCCACGTGGCGTCGTCGAGCGCGGCGTGGCGTGGTGGGGCGTCGATGCCCGATGCGAATTGGGTCATAGCGACCTCCGATTTGTTATTGGGTGGTTGGATATTACAGTACGTGCGCGACAACCGGATGGCGGCAGCGGCGTAGCGTGGTTGGGAGCGCTTGGCCACCGTCGCCGGTACGCGGTTGCGTGGCGGACGCGGTGCCGGTACGCTCGGGCGCACCCGCACGGGCCTGCACAAACGGCGAGCTGAATGGCCGTACGATCGCCGGAAAAACGACGGGCGGGGATGTTGAATTTGCGCATGCGTGACTCCTCGCCGCATGGGCACGATAGGTGCACGGCATGCGGCAATCGCCGCGGCGGGGTGATACCGGGCGGCATGTTCGAACAATCAAGGAGCGATGCGGACACCGCTGCTTGCCTGGGCGGCAAGTCAGCAGCAGGGAACAACCGTGCGGCGGACTCGCCTAGTGGGAAACAGAGGTAGATGTCGGGTAAGGTCGACTCGGACTGTCCATATGGTCCTCCTGTGGTTAGAACTCGGCGTGGGCGCGCACGCCCACGAACTTCGCCGGACCGCGATCGCGGTTGTAGCCCGGGTTCTGGATGAGCTGGAAGTCAGGTGATCGCCAGCGCCTTGGTCACTTGCAAACTATAAATAGTTCGAGCACACGTTCGTGGCATAGTTCAATGCGCCATCACCAGGAACGCGCCGCTGCCACGGCCGCCAGATAGGCGCGGTGATCCGGCCCCAGCATGTTCACCGCAAAGGCAGCGCCCAGCACATCGTTCGGACGGCGCCACGCCGTGCCCTTGAGCAAGCCCCGAACGACACGCTACGGCCGACCTCGGTAAAGGCATACGTTTCGGTCTTGTCATCCGACCAGTTCAAGCGTGCGAACAAGCCGAGGTTATCGCCGGCCTTCTGCTCAATCGAAAGTCCCACGCCCACCTTGGCATGCTCGCGGCGCACCAGCCCCGACGTCGGCGCTGCATCCGTGGCGGCGCCGCGGGCGATCGCATCGTCAAAGCGCCCCATGCGCGCCCGGTTGCGCCAGCGAGCAGGGCACCTTCCCCTCTTGGCCGAGCAGTGTGTAGCTCTTTTCCAGTTCGAGCATGTCGCCGTAGTGCTTTAGGAAGCGTGTATCGAGCGTAGGCCGTTCGATTCCACCGCTGCAAAAGCGGCCCGCGCGCACAGCCCAGCTGTTCTCGCTGTCGATATATCAAGCGCCACGCCCCAGCTATAGCCGCGCGCGTCCGCCGCGTAGTCGAAAGACGGATGCGTCATGAACGACCAGTTCAGGAACTGCGTGCGCGGGTCGTGCGCATATTCCACCGCATCAAATACATCGAGCACCGGCAGGTTGCCGGCGGTCAGCACCACGCGGCGCTTGTCGATGATGTCGGCAAACTGGTTGAAATCTGCATCGATCTTTTCAGTATCGCGCCCAGGCCCCAGGTTTGGCGCACGAAAGCGCGAGCGCGGTACAGCGTGGGTGGCGCCGGAGGTCTTGGCAACTCGCCGTTGGATAGGCCGCCCATGCCATGCAGTTCCGAGAACGCCACCCCCTGCGAGACTTCCGGGTTGAAGTGGAACTCCGCGCCATGCCACAACGCATGCCCAGATCTAGCGTGGCCGTGAACGAATAGCTCTTGGCGCGGGCTGCGCCGAGGCTGTTGTCACCGCTGTAGGCGGCATCGAAGGCGGCTTGCGCTGCCACACGTAGGTGGTCTGGCCATGGAAGCCGAAACGGTCGTCCAACTCGCCGCCGGCGATCAGCGGCGCCTATCCACGGGCGCCGCTTGCACCTGATCCGGTGCATCGGCGGCGCGTGCCCCGGACACGGTCGACGCTATGGCCGCCACGGCCATTAGCACGCGAAACTCCAGCCAACGGACGGTTCGCAACCCAAGCGTACTGCAGCTTCGAGAAAAAACAGCATGACCCCCTCGTCCGCATCTATTGACGGACGTAGGCAATGCCGGCCACGGACCTCACGATGGCGCGCAGACATACGCAGCACTTGGCCGTGTCGGATTTACAACATTAATTCAGGGAGGACTTGCGAAGAGAACCCACGCAAGAGCCACCACCTACCGTGCAATGGCGTAGGCAGTGGCGAGAAGGACAACCAACGCGCCTGGACTGCTTAGCCGTTTCAATGTGCGATCAAGATCGACTAGAACAACTGTCCATGGAGATCACTCCGTAGCTGTGACGGGGCGCAGAGTAACAAAGTGTGGTTGGAGTCGGCAAGCGTTTTCTTCCTGTGTAAACGCCCAACAAAATCTGCCGTCCCCAGAAGCGCGACCACACACTACTGTAATAGGTGGGGTACGCCGAGAACTCCGGGGCAGCCGCATAAGCAGCCGCCCGCATACAGCGCCAGCAAATGCTGCTGGTTTGCGCGCTGCTCATAGCTTCGCTATTCGTAGTTTTCTTCGCTTACATCTGCGGCTTCCTTAGACGCGCGACAATAGGCGTACCGTCCCACTGCAACTGGCCTATGTCCATTCGTTCTGCGACCCCTGCCTTGGCTGCCGCGCTGCTGTTCGGCGCGAGCACGCCCTTGGCAAGACCCTGACGGTGCGATCTCGCCCAATCTTGCTGGCGGGATTGCTTTATCTGGGAAGCGGCCTCGTTTAGCGGGCGTTCTGCTGGTTCGGCGGCTGACAGAAAATCCGGTGAGACGGCGCGCCCGGGACCGGCCATCCCGCGCCGCGAGATTCCCTGGTTGCTCGGGGCGATCCTGGCCGGCGGCGTGGCGGGCCGGCGCTGCTCATGACGGGATTGGCGCATACCAGCGCCGCCCGGCATCGCTGCTGCTGAACGTCGAAGGCGTCTTCACCGCGCTGATCGCGTGGATCGTCTTCAAGGAAAACGCGGATCGGCAGATCGTGCTGGGCATGGTTGCCATCGTCGCGGGCGGGGTGCTGCTGTCGTGGCAGCCGATGCGGCCACCTGTCGCCGAGCGCGCTGCTGATCGTGGCGGCCTGCGCCTGCTGGGCTATCGACAACAACCTGACGCGCAACGTCTCCTCGAACGACGCGGTACTGGTTGCGTGCCTGAAGGGCCTGGTGGCCGGCACTTGCAATACAGGATTCGCGCTGGCCGCAGGCCATGCGTTGCCGGCCGCATGGCCTCTGGTTTCGGCCATGCTGATCGGCTTCGCTGGCTATGTGTGAGCTTGGCGTTGTTCGTGATCGCATTGCGGCACTGGGGACCGCGCGCACGGGGGGCGTATTTTTCGGTAGCGCCGCTGTTCGGCGTCGTCATTTCGTTTGTCATCTGGCCGGAGGTTCCGGGCGCGTCGTTCTGGATTGCGGGGTGCTGATGGCGATCGGTGTTTGGCTCCACTGCGCGAGCGGCACGAGCACGAACACATGCACGAGCCGATGGAGCACATGCACGCGCATCGACACGACGAAACCATCAACACGAGCACGACTTTCCTGGGATGGCAAGGAGCCGCATGTCCACGCCCACCGGCATGAGGTGTGGCCCACAAGCATCCGCATTACCCGGATATCCACCACCGCCACACGCATTGATTCGCGATGTCTGACGTCGATCGCTATCTTGAAGCTGCCACCGCGACAACACGCGGCGCAGCTACCAATCGCGATCGGCATTTCGAAGTCGAATGGGGTGGCTTTCTGCGGCCAGCGCCGACGCGATCGCACGCTACTCGCCAAACACGCCGATACGCTGTCACTCAACACGTTGCGGACGCGCTTGGCGGCGCTCGGGCAATGGCACCAGAGCCAGGATTTCCCGACCCGACCAAGGCGCCGCACGTGCGCAAGGTGCTCAAGGGCATAGCCGCACTGCACCCCGCAACCGAGAAGCGCGCCAGCCCCTGCAGCTCACGCAGCTTGAGCAACTGGTCGCCTGGTGGACGCGCGGCTTGCGCATGCCAGCGCTACCGGCGACGTGCGGACCTATGCCACACACGCCGCCGACAAGGCGCTCGTGCTCATCGGCTTCTGGCGGGGTTTTCGGTCCGACGAACTGGCCGGATGCGCGTTTGAACACATCGAGGTCGAAACCGGCCGCGGCATGACCGTGTTTCTGCCGCGTACCAAGGCAGATCGCGCCCAGCACGGCACCACATTCAAGGCGCCGGCGCTCTCGCGCCTATGCCCGGTGGCTGCCTTCGAGGCGGTGATTGCGGGCGTCAGGAATGACCGACGGGCCGGTATTCCGCCGGATCGACCGTGGGGGAATGTTGGGGACGAAGCGCTCCACGCCGGCAGCTTCGTGCCGTTGCTGCGCGCGCTTTTCGGTGCAGCGGAATTGCCGCGCCCGACAGCTACAGCAGCCACTCGTTGCGGCGCGGCTTCGCGACCTGGGCCAACGCGAACCAGTGGGATCTCAAGATCTGATGGAATACGTCGGCTGGAAGGACGTGCGCTCAGCCATGCGCTACATCGACGCGGCCGACCCATTCGCGCAGCACCGCATTGAAACGGCGCTGTCGGTGGCACCACCACCGACGCGCAGGAAACGCGGTTGACGGTGGACATCTACATCGAGCGCAACAGCAAATTCGTGCGCGGCATGTCCAAGGCCGCCGGTGGATCGAGCAGTTCTGCCTGTCAGTACCAGATGCGCGTGTTCGAGAAACGCCGCCCCCGCTACGAAATCGTCATGCCGTTCGCCGCCGGCCCCGAGTTGGAGCAAGCTATCGAGGAGCTGATCGCGGAGATGCATGAGAACGCGGATCTGCAACTGCTTATCGAGGTGACGCTGCACGATCCGCTGACCGACACTATTGGAGCTGACCGCGCGCGACGGTTATGCGCTCCCGTTGGGTGGACGGGCAGCGCTGGTCGGCTGAGGTTACGATGCTGCGCGCCGCTGGGGCACCTCAAGCAGCGCGTCCTGGTACAAGTGAATCGGAAAGCTCAAGATACCCGGAAATTCACGTGCGCGATTGCGCCGGTCCCATCCGGCGTAGCAGTCATCGTCGATCCGCTGCCCCTTGCCACGCCAGGCATCGACCGTGATTTGCATGCGCTGCGTGTTCCAGCCAATCACCAAGTTCGTCAGCAGCGTCAGCGACCCGGAAATCGCAATCATCTCGTCCTGACCCGCCACGATCGTGCTGCATCTTGCTGGAGTAGATGGCCCGCTGGAGCTGGTGCACCGATTCGCCCCGGTTGAGCAGCGTGCGCAGCTCCCGCCGAAACTCGGTGTTGCTGAAAAAATCGCACAGAAACAGCGTGCGCAGCAGCTTGCCCAGGTGATCAGTTGCCGGTGGATCGGGTCGCCTTGGCCGCCGCTGCCAAATCGCTGCAGCGCCACGATTGCGCTCACGCGCCCCGAGTGAATGGAGGCCACCAGGCGCAGCAAACCATCCAGCCTTCACGGATCGCCTTGAGCGATATCTCATACGAGACGGCACCGGCCAATCCGTCTGGCGCTTGCAGACCGCGCGGCAAGTACAGCTTGCGCTCTGACAGGTTGCAGACCAGGGACACAGGTCGAAACCGAGCAATTTGGCCACCGCCATCCCACGTTCGTGTATCCATGGGTATCACGGCAAGGCGGAGCAACCCCCCGTCAGTACGGTCTCGTTGTGGCGCATGACGCCTTCGATCGCGACGCCGGCTGGCGTTCGTTGAGCACCATCGGCTGGTTGTAGACGATCCGTGCTGGTCCAGCACATGCTATAGACGCCAACCGCATGGGTACGGCGGCGCGGATCGGCGCGGCATAGAACAGGTGCGGTGAGGTATCTGGCTCATCGAGTCGCTCGACCCAATTGGCCCGTCCCACAGCTCGGTGATCGCGTGCGTGCGCTGGAACTCCACCACTCGTTCATTCGCACGGCGCAATCGCCCAGGATCTCCAGGGCGCGCATCGCGGTGGAGACGTGCGGCGGGTCCAGCCGAGGATCATGGCCGCCACACCCTTGGCATCCAGTTCGGTGCCATGGGCAAGAAGCCCGGCGTTAGAGCGCGATCAGCTCGTGCGCGTCGCGGGCCTTGCGGGCCAGCAGCACTTCGCTGAAATTGGTACGCGCATCCATTTCCAGGATCATGTCGGCAAACTGCACGTTGCCGATATCTTGAATAGCAGGTCCCGGGTGCGCGAGGGGTGGCATCGGTGTCCGCCGCTTCGAGCGGCGACTGGTGCAGCACGCCATCTGCATCAATGGTGAAGTGGCCGCTTCGCGGGCTCGTCCAATGCCGCGAGGCGGCTTTCAGGTGCCCCATCAGCGGGTCGAGATAGGTGTCCGCCTGGTTCGCAATCCCAGCGAAGACAGATACCGGTCGCGTTCGGCGTCCCACTGCGCTGGGCGGGATCAGCAACTGGTCACGCTCCCGAAAAGAGAGGCTGTGGTTGATCCACACCGTTCCGCGCCGCAACCCTCTGCGCAAGCCCATCATGGCGCTGGCTTCCATGGCACGCATCGCGCGCTGGCGGTCTTCGCCGTTGACCAGATCACGCCAACTGGCGCTGACCGGCACTGGCAGTCGGGCGGCAACTCTGTCGCCCCCTGATCGTGCAAGCTGCCGATGAATTCAAGTTGCTGCACGGCAGGATCGGAGCCGTTGGTGGCAAATTCCATCCCCGTAGCGCAGTCAGGAGATTGCGGATACGGTGTTGGTCTTCCGTGAGCATCTCACGCACGCTGGCGGCATGGCTCGCGGGAGGCTTGGCGAGAAGTCCTCTAGCAGCTTACCGATGTCGGCCAACCGGTCTTCCGCCGAACGGCGGGTATCGTCAACCAACGCCTTGATGTCGAGCAATGCTGTCGGTACTCGACCGCCGAGCGAATTGCTTGGCCGTCGTCTTGTTGTAAGCCCGCCTGACCAAATCGGAAACGCGCCGCCCAGATTGGTAGGCCATCGCGTCTGTCAACTCGCAAGCTCACGCGCAGGAAGAACACCAGTTCGATCGTGCGCGTGGAGGTCTTCAATTCGCGGACTTTGGGGGGCGGCGGCGGGTTGAATACGCTGGCCGTAGGCGCGTTGTTTTTCAATGGGGATTGCATCGAACCCCAGCGATCCGCACCGAGCGCCTTCAGGAAGTGGATCTTGGCCAGCGTCTCGGTCATAGTCGACGGCTATGCCGGCTAGCGGAGTCTTGACCATTCGAGCACGGTCGTGCCCGATGTTGCGTGCTGAGCGAACACAGCCGCTTCGGCTTGTGCGATCTGCGCCAGCGGACAACTGCCTCAATCATGGCCAGCAATTCGCGCTCGATGCGGCCAAATGGAAGGGCAATATCCTGCAGTGACGTGTGGAAAGGATCAGAATCCTTCGCTCATACAGCCAGAAGTAGGCATGCTGGAGCAGCTCCTCGATTGTCAGCGATTCGGTGGCGTCTGCCGCATCCAGGCTTCGAGCCCAGTCCACTGGTCTCCATCAAGTCGCGTCAGGCCAAGGTAGTCGCATGCCCAAACTGATGCTCGTAAGAGTCTTGTATCGCTGATAAATCGTGCGCAGCGAAGCGATGGTTGGCGTCGGCACGCCCAGCCTTGCGCCGATGTAGCGCAGCAACTGTCGGGGCAGGGTGTTGAGCTGGTCGAGGGTATGACCGCTGGCGCGAAGAAAGACGAGTTGGATGGCCGCGCCGGCCCGCCCATCAGCCGGAATTTCTGATTGATCGCCGCAACGTCGCTGTCGGTCAGCGCGAAGTAATGGTCGACATCGAACTCTGACAGGCGAGTGGGTAGGGAGTCCTTTCCCACATAGCGAAATTCAAGCCGGCATTTTCCACCCCATCCAGGTGACGCGATCCGAAATCGCGGGCGGACATGGTACTCCTGAGGTCACTTGGGACAGCCGACAATTGTCTACAGCGGTCGAAGAGCCTATAGACAAAGGCTCTGCGAGGAACCGCCAGATTTTGCAGAAAAAGTACGATTACCCCGGACGAGTTCGGCGCTCAGCTTGAGCGTGAACGGGAACGTGCTGACGCAGCCGACATGCGCGCGGCCAGTCACGAGAAGCGAGCACTGCGCGAGATCGAAGGAGCGTACCGCTCGCCAGAAGAGCGAGAAGCTGGCGGAAGAACTGCGCGCGCAGTTGTGGCCACTCGGGCCGAGATACAGCAGGCGCTGTTCAGCACGCCAACGCGATCGGCGCTTGCGCGCGGGAACTGGCGGGGCGCAGCAGCAGGCAGACGCCGCCGTGTCAGCTGCGCGCGGCGGCCGATCAACTGGCGCAGACTCAGTTGCAGCTGCAGGAGCGCTGCGACGCGCTGAGCGCGCGAGACCGAGGCGGCAACGACGCGCCGGTTGGTAGATGTGTTGAAGAAAGCGCCAGTTGGACGCGCTGGCCAGCGGCCAAAACGGCTGACGCCTAATTACCAAACGAAATAACAAGCGCCGCCTTCATCACCGAGAGGCTTATGATACGGGTCGGCTTATCTTGGTCGGCCCGCAGGTAGCGCGCCAACAATCCGGCCGCCAGCGTCGCGGCGAGACAGCGAGCAGCGCTATATTGAGATGACGGAAGCCGGATTCCATGAACGATGGGCTGCACGAATAGCGACCTGGAAGAACCGTTTGCTGCGCTAGATCATGCGACGCAACAATCGTCTTTCACATGAACTCATGCAGAGCGCTGCGGCCGCATGCAGCCCAACAAAGATGTACACGAGGTGGCACCTGACTCATGCACCTCCTTGCTGAGGCTCGCCAAGCTCTTGTCCTGCAAAAGGGGGAGCGTCAAAGTCAGCCCGAACGGCTGAATCGGCTTACACCCCCAGGCCAGCGCCAGCACGCCAAGAATGGGCATCCGACCATCAACAGGTAGAGCACGCCCATGCGTGAGGCATGCTGCACGCTGCAGCAGTTGTGGGCAGGGGACGGTGCCGGCGGCTGGGTTCCCCAGCGGACAAATAAACGCAGCACCATCAACGCGAGCACGGACAGCCCCGCGGTCTGATGAACCGCAAATGCCGCGGTGCGCGCGGTGCTGCCTTTGGGAAAAAAGTCGTGGATCTCGATCGCCACCACGGCAATCGTGACGGCAGGAATACCAGCCAATGCAGGGATCGCATGGCAAGGAGTATTCTTTGTTCAGAGCGCATAAAACCACCTAGAAATTGGAGTGTGTGAATCATGGCTGCGCAGTACAACATCTATGTACTCGCATGCCCCGTTACGGAGAGCAGCGACTTCTGATCGATCGCCGCCGCGATACGGAAAACAGTTGTTGCAGATCAAAAAGGAAAAACACGTTTAGGTCGGTTGCCTCCACAGGTCCACGTGGGTCATTACGTTGAGCACATCGCGGCGCAGCATGACGCGGCGCCGCGCTTCCAATGCAATGTGTGGCCTTGTCTCACGTTGGCACGCGCATCGACTTCCAGGTGGACATCGACCAGGATCATGTCGCCCATGCGGCGGGTCTTGACGTCGTGTACGCCGTGCACCCCGGCGTTTCCAGCATCGTTTGGTGGATCGCCTCAACGGTTTCCTGGTCGACGGCACGGTCCATGAGATCGTGCAGCGCCTCCACCCGAAGTGCCAACCATGCGCGTCACCATCAGGCCGACGATAGGGCAGCCACAGGATCAAGCAGGCGGTAGCCGAACACATTGCCCACAATGCCGAGCGCCACCACCACGACGAGGCGGCGTCCGAGCGTGCGTGCCAGGCGTTGGCGACAGCATGCTGGAGCGCACACGCTCGGCAACGGCAGCATGTAGCGGAACAGCAGCTCCTTTGCCGCCAGCGCCCGAGAGCGACCCACAGGCCGATGAGCTTGACTGGCTGAATGGCCTCGGGTGTGCTCAGCTTCACCACTGCATTCCAAAGCATGCCGACCCGACGCCAGCAATAGCAAGCGAGCACTACGACGCGGCGTTCTCGAAGCGTGGTGGCCATAGTGGTGAGTTGCATCCGGTCCTTTCTGGCTGTGGTGGCTGGCAAACAGCAACAACGAAGTCCGAGATCAAATCGGACAACGAGTGGATGGCATCGGCCACCAACGCTGGGAGCCGGCCAGGATGCCCGCCACGACTTGTGCAACGGTCAAGCTCAGGTTGACGCCCACGCTCACCAGCGTGGTGCGCCGTGCGGCTGCCTGGTTGGTCGCACTGTCTTCGGTATCCAGGTCGATCTTGAGATCGAGGTCTTCGGGATGTCGCATGATTCATCTACGTTAGGACACGTGGAGTACGCCGCTGCTTCGGTCGTTGCGAACGCACCCACGTTGATGGTTATCGCTATCTATTCATGGGGCATGTAAGGTGTTGCTCAAGATCAGTCATCGAAATCCCACATGCGATGCAGATCCAGCTGGAGCCGGCTGTCCGCCTCCGTACGTTCACCCGAGCGAGCCGCTCGGCCAACACTGCGTCGGCAAGGCTGCGGCGTGCCACCAACAGCTCGGTCAAGCCGGACTCGCCGGCGCGAAACGCGCGGGTGGCGCGATCGGCTGCGCATCTCTGTAACGTAGCCGCTTCGATCTGTGCCTGCGCGGCTCCCCCTTTGCCTTGCAAGTCACGATAGAGCACGTCGAATTCCGCACCCAGGCGTCGTTCTGCACCGAGTCTGCGGCGAGCTGCAGCTTCCGCATCGGCGCGGCCGCTGCTGCGGCAGTACGGCGATGCGCAGAGCCGAGCGCATCGCCACGCTCACTCCCATGATGCGTTCCGCACCACCACGCTCCACCGATACGAACATGCCGACGGTGGGATGGGCCGGCGCTCCAGATCTGCACGCTTGGCCATCTGCTGTGCCTGCACCTCTTCCGCCATGGCAAGCCGGTACTCGTGGCTGTCCTGTATGTACTGCGTGCGCAATCGTTCGGTGGGTCTGCGGCAACACAGGCAGCGCGGTGTCAGCGGCATCATGGGCCGGGCAACCCGGAAAACGGGCCTGCAGTTCCGCCTGCGCGGCCTGTTCGGCTGCAGCGGCCGTCGCCAGTGCGGCTTGCATGCGAGCTGGTCAGCTGCTGCCAGTTCACCGTCCAAGCGCGAAGCGTCACCAACTGGACCGGCGGGCGTCAGCGTCGCCAACTCGGCCGCAGCCCGGGCATTCTCCTGAGCGGCCTGGCGTGCTTGCCCTGCCCGCACAGCAGCAAACCACAGCGAGAGGATCTGCCGCGATGCTTCGTGGCGTGCGTCCTTCACCGCAAGTTGCCCAGCCTCGGCCGCCGCATCAGCAAGCTGGCCATCGGCTTGAGCTTGCCCCACAGCCTCAACGGCCGCTCCACGGCGATCTGCCCTTCGGCATGTCGCTCAGATGGATCTCGGACTGACGCCCCTGTCCGATCGCTCTCACCACAGTCTCGGGCCGTCCCGCTCGAATGCCTTCGGACGGGCCAGCGTGGCATCGCGCCGGGCTTCGGCCGTCATCACCTCGGGCGATTGCGCCACCGCTTCACGCACCGAGCTCTCAGCGGGTAGGTAGCCGGCGTGTTCTGCGCTTGCGCGGCGGTGCCGCAAAGCAGCATCACGCCGGCTCCGGCCAATGCGAAGCGAAACATGTTCAACCTCATTGCAAATCTCCCTGCCCGTCGGCCGTCGGGCCCGGGGCATACCAAAGCGTTCAAACAGCAAGGGGAGCAGGAGCAGCGTCAGTGCCGTCGAAGAAAGCAACGCCCCGACACTACGATCGCCAGCGGCGTTGAATCTCCGACCTGGCCCGCTGGCCAATAGCAGCGGAATCATTCCCAGTGCGGTAATGCAGGCTGTCATCAGCACCGGCCGCAGGCGGTCTTGCACGCCCACACGCACGGTTTCCGCCATGCTTGACCCGACTCCAGCAAGGTGTTGAAGTGCGAGACCAGCACACACCATTGAGCACCGCGATCCCGAGCAGCGCGATAAAGCCGACGGAGGCCGGCACCGACAGGTACTCGCCGATATCCGCAGCGCGGCGATGCCGCCTACGAGGGCAAACGGAATGTTCGCGACGACCAGCACCGCTGCCGCACCGAGCGGAACGTGAGCATCAGCAGCAAAAGATGGCGCCCAAGGCCAGCGGCACGACCAGTGCTAGACGCGCCGCCGCACGTTGCTGATTCTCGAATGGCCGCCCAGACAACACGCAGTCCTTTCGGCAGCGTGCTGATGCTGCCAACGCACCCTGTGCTTCTGCACAAAGCCGGCAGATCCGGCCTTCACGTTGGCCTGGATCACAGCAAACCGGGCTCCGTCTTCATGATTGATGCGCACCGGCCGTCCACGCGTTCGATGCGGGCCAGAACGAGAGCGGCCAAGTTTTGCCATCTGGCGCCGTCACCAGGAGGCGGTGAGGTTCTCCGGCGCTTGGCGCAGGCCCGCTCCGCCGCGCAGGATCAGCGGTGTACGCATAATGCCTTCGGGCACTACGCCAATTCGGTCACCTTCGATCAGGGCTCGCAACTGCGTTTGCAGGGCATCTCCGGTAAAGCCGCGTGGCGACTGCCGCGCGATCCAGCGAGACCTTCAGGTACTGCACACCACTGTTGCTGGGCGCGATCACCTCGGCGGCGCCACGGATGGAGCGCACCTTGGCAGCAATGGCTGTGCGGCGCGTCAATAGCGGCGAGATCGCTGCCGAAGAGCTTGATGGCGATATCCCGCGCGTACGGTCAGCATCTCCGACACGCGCATCTCGATCGGCTGCGTGAAGCCATAGATCACGCCGGGAAGCGCTCCATCACGTGACGAATGGCTGTCGCGATGTCTCCTTGCTGCCGCGCCACTGGTCCTTGGGCTTGAGCACCAGGAAGGTGTCGGTCTCATTCAGACCCATCGGGTCAGGCCCAGGTCGTCGGAGCCGGTGCGCGCGCACGATGGAGCGGATCTCGGGCACCTCTTTGAGCAGCGTTTGCTGCACGCGTTGGTCAGGTCCAGCGATGCTGCAGGAAACAGACGCGCTCTTTTGCAACAGCACAATCAGATCGCCTTCGTCCATGGTCGGCATGAACGTCTTGCCGACTGACATGTACAGCACCACGGCCACGACCAGCGCCCCCGCCACGCCAAACACGATGCGGCGGCGCGCCGTGGTCCAGGCCTGCAGGCGGGCAAAGCCACCCGCCACTTGCGCATCAGCCAAGGCGCCTCATCCGCATGCGCGAGCAGCAGCATGGAGGCCAACGCCGGCACGACCGTAAAGGCGATCACCACAGACGAGGCCAGTGCCAGCATGATGGTCAGCGCCACCGGCCCGAACAACTTGCCCTCCAGCCCTGCAATGACAACAGCGGCAGGAACACGATGGCGATGATGGAAACGCCGGAGAGCATCGGCACCGCAACCGGTAGCCACTGCGTGACGGATCACGGCCCGCGCAGCGCTGGATCGGTTTGTGGTCTTGGGCACGCGCCATGGCGGTCTCAATGTTCTCCACCACAACGACCGCCGCATCCACCAGCATGCCCAGAGCAATGGCCAGTCCACCAGGCTCATCAGGTTGGCGGTCAGGCCCACGTAGGCATCAGCAGGAAGGTCGCCAGCATCGACAGCGGCAGCGTGGCCGCCACCACCAGCGCCGCCCGCACACCGCCCAGGAACAGGTACAGCGTGATGACCACCAACACGCTGCTTCAATCAGCGCACGCACCACCGTGTTGGCTGCGCGTGTCACCAGCTCGCCACGGTTGTAGAACACGTGTGCCGACATGCCCTTGGGCAGTTGAGGGCCAAGCGTGTCCAACCGTTCTGTACCGCCTCGACCAGCTTGCGGGATCGCTGCCGCGCAGGCCCAGCACCAGCCTTCGACTACCTACCGTTGCCATCCTTGCTGACGGCGCCGTTGCGGGTCGCTCACCCAGCTGCACGGTGGCCACATCGCCCACGGTGACGCAGGGTTTGGACGCCGGACTCTGCGCTGGCACCACGACAATCGCTCGCAGATCGTCGAGCCGCGCACGCGCCTTCCACGCGGACCACCCGTGCTCGTCACCGCGATCAAGCCGGCCCCCCCATCGTTGCGATTGTTGGCATCCAGCGCCTGGCGCAGCTGCTCCAGCGTCACCCCCGTGCACGCAAGCGTGCGGATCGGGCGTTACCTCATAGCTGCGGACCTCGCCACCCAATGCGTTGACATCGGCCACGCCAGGAACGGTGCGCAACGCGGCCGGATGACCCAGTCCAGCACTCGGCGCCGCTCCGCAGCGAGTAGCGTCGCCCTCCACGGGTGAACATGAACATCTCGCCCAGCGGCGTGGTGATCGGCGCTAGGCCACCCACGCTGTCGACGGCAGGTCGCGGGCAAGACCTGCCAGGCGCTCCGACACTTGCTGGCGTGCCCAGTAGACGTCACACCCTCTTCAAAATCGACCGTCACGTCGCTGATGCCGTATTTGGACACCGAGCGCACGATCGTCTTATGCGGAAGGCCGAGCAGTTCCTGCTCGATGGGCGTCGAGACACGCTGCTCGACTTCTTCCTGCGTCATGCCCGGCACCTTGAGCACGACCTTGACCTGCGTCGGCGAGATATCGGAAACGCATCAATCGGCAGGTTCAGGTAAGCCCAGACGCCAGCGGCAGCAAGCACGCCGGCCGCGATCAGCACTGTACACGCTGGCGCAAAGAAAACTCAATCAGGCGGGACAGCATCATTGTTCTCCCGCCAGCAAGCCTTGAGTGCACCGACGCCCGCAACCGCTACGCGTGTCCCTGTGGGCAGATTGGCGCGCACGACAGCGACGGCGTCATCCGTACTGGCAACGGCGACCTCCTGGAAGCGGAAGCCTTTGTCGGTGGCGACAAACACGCCGGAAGCCGGAACGTAGGCCAACGCGCCCGCCGGAACCCGCACCAGCCCCGAGCGCCCGCGCCGGTAGCGCCGCGCAGCTTGAGCGTGACGTTGACGCTCTCGCCGGCACGCAGATCGCCACAGCGCTCCAGCGACGCCCGCACGCGCACCCCTGCCGTACCGTCACCCGAAGGCGCAACGCCAATGACCGTACCGCTTGCACACGCGCACGATCTCGATGCGGTCGCCTATGGTTGGCACAGGCACATCGCGGCCAACCAGCAGGTCCAGCTCCAGCGCAGCCGGGTCAACGATCCGGAAAAGCGGCGCGGCCGCTTCAACTCGCGCCCCCGGAACAGCGTTGACCTCCGACACCACGCCGCCATGATTCGCGATCAGTTGCGCTTCGCCGCCCGCGCCAGCGAATGCGATACCTGCGGAAGCCAGTTCGGCCCGGCGCCATGGCCATGGCGTTGGCCTCAGCGCCCGCGCCTGCGTTGCCTGCCAGCGGTTCCGGCGATGATGCCGTCATCAAAGAGCGCCTTATCGCGGGCGAGCGATTGCTGCGCCAAACGCGCCTGCGAGTTGGCCTCGTGAGCGCGCGGCTCGCTTCAAAGAGCGCGGCTCAGGAAACTCGCCAGCGGTTGACTCGGGCGGACGGTCTGCCCCAGTGACACCAGCGCGCGAGGCACACGCCCGCGTACGGAGCGCCACCACATATTGCGCATCCGGCTTGAACACGACACGTGCGTGGGTGCCGACTTCCAAGCCCCCAGAAGCTGCGACCGAGCTAAAGCGCACACCCAGTGCGCGCGCCTGTTCGGCCGACAGAGACACTGCCTGTGCCGCCGGTTGAGCAGTAGCCCAACGCACAGGAAATGGGTCAGTGCAATCGATGCCCAACCACCACAATTCGTTTGAGAAACATGCCTGACTCCAATCCACGAAGGCAACGCTGTCGGCGTCATCCTCCAACTGCGTCGCCTCCGAAGCGGCACGAACACCGACTGCGGCGTGGCGCTTCGAGGCGACGCGAACAAGAATGTAGGAACAGTGGATGGCCAGCGGATAGCAATGCAGCTACGCCTTGTGGCGTCGAGCGAACGTGATGGGTCAGAAGCCAATGCTCCTAACGAATTCATGATCGCTACGGTGGGCGTGATGGGGCTGTTGCAGATCACTCAACGAGTGTTTTCTGCTGCACCGTGACGCGCGTGCCGTCCCGCTGCTTAGGATCAGCAGGCGGTGGGGGAGCCTGCGCTGGAGGCGTTCGATTGATGCGATCGGCCAGCGCGCGCGAATTGGTGCTGGCCGAAAGACTGGGCGTGATAATGGCTGAACAGGCAAGCGCTGCCAGCAGAAGAACGGTGAGTGCCGATAACCCGGCCCCGCAGCAGCCCAAAGAAATCCGGCGAGATCCGATGGACCGATCGAGGGCTCTACATAACCTCAAAGGGTTCCCTGCTCGTCAGAGCCAGCTCGCGATCAGAGATACCCCTCATGCGCGGAGGCTCGATGATGGGAAGATCCGAGGGATTGAAATGAGAATCAAACCGCGCAGAAAGCGCGGTGTGCACGTGCAGGCCAGTCTGTTTCGGAATTCCGAAATGGCGTGCAGAAGTGGGTCAGCAGCTGCAGCAACACGATAAGAAGCAGCAACACAGCCCGAAGCGAGATGCTTAGGGTTGCACGTGACATGCGCGGCATTGTAGCGCATGGCATCGCGTTGAATGTACTGATGGGATGCTGCCGTACTAAGGGTACGCAAACGTACAACGTAAGCGCGAATTTAGCCAAACG